>JAAYZI010000154.1 GCA_012514925.1 Deltaproteobacteria bacterium
AAACTTTACTTTCTCCAGAGAAAGTAAAATTCACGTAAGCGGATACAACCACACAGACAATGTTGGATTTCTTCATATAAAACGTAAGGTCATCCAATCTGGTACAACCTAATATTGGCCTTGTCGCATATGCTTAGTGACAAGGTTTAATAAAAGCCCAGGTTAGCAGAGCCTAGCTTTTCTGGTGATGGCTGGCGATGACGCAGAGTTAATTCCACTTTCTCCAGAGAAAGTAAAATACAGCTCTGATTCACCTGAGGGGGGTTAGCAGGGTTTTGGGGGCGCTAAATTAAGGCACTTCCCTATTCTATTGCTTATTACTCAGCATGCGGGTCATTGTCAGCGCGCGCTCAGGGCTCATAAGCGAAAGGATCTGTCCAATCCTTTTCTCAGGCATACGCTCAATCAAAGACAGTGCAATCGTAACATCTAGCTGATCCATAAGCTGCGCCGCTTCGGCCGGGTTCATAGAACCGTAGACATTTGCCAGTTGATCCAACTGCGCATTCTTTCTGTGGTCATTCTGTAAACGATCCGATTTAAGACGTTCGGTCAGATCTCGAATCTGAGTAAGCCGTGCGGCGAACTCCCGGTCACGGCGTTCCATCTCAGCTTCACGCCGATCCAGACCAGCGCTTCGCTCTTCAAGCTTAACGCGCCGTTCATCCAGAGCCGTCAACACCTTAGCCTCCTCGCGTGAGTATCCTGCCGACACCCCAGGCGCAGCCGTCCCAACCACACTGGCAGAGGCATTACTTACACTTGCGATCCCGCTCGCCTCCATCAAGCTGATCCCCATTTTCATGACTGCGAAAAACACCACAAACAACATCGCCGCCTGCGCACCACTTCCCCGGCGAATGGCAGGATATGCCTCCGCGGCTGCTACGCCTGTCGGCCTGGTCCCACTGACTTTGGTTTTCGCCGCAGCCTGCTCCCGGCGGACACGTTGCTTCTCTTTCTGGATAATTGAATCCAACTCCCCTTTTCCAAATTTACTTTCCATATTCTTTCTCAGCTGCTCATACAACTTACCCGCTTCTTCACGACTCATGCCTTTCTTGACTTCTCCACCCGCCATAATCTTACTCCCTGTTTCTTCTATTCAAACCAGCTCTTTGAATGTTTAACTCGTCCACAAACCTGTCTTCCTCTTGCTGCACATACTCCTTGTACTCTTCCAACTTGCGGCTCTTATGAATGCTTAAGCTCTTCTCCTCTTTGGCCGCTTCAACATACTCTGCTGTAGCTTCTTCAACCGCTTCCTTGGATTTTTCTACAACCTCTACCTGCCCTGCAATCGCCCCGCGCAAACGAAAGCCGTAATCAGCCACAAGCTGCAGTTGCGCGGCGTTTAAACGAGCGCCCTCTTCAATTCGATTTAAAAGCTCAGCCGTCTCTAATTCCCGCAACTTTTCCGAATCTTCATGTAACTTCTGATTGCGATTAAGCAGCTCCCGCACCTTCTCGTCCTTAACAAGCTTGCGGTACTCTAACACTCTTTCTAAACGATACTTAAACCTTTTCATCCACCAACCTCACTCTACCACTGCAACCTTAAGCGTCCAGACTCTTCGCCTCAGGTTGAACTGGCGCAATCTTACCCTCGACAGGAGTCTTCTGAAGAATGCGCGCCAACTCCTTAAGCCCTTCTACAATTTCAGAACGTTCCTGCGGCTTCTGCTTTAAAAATTGGTTTAAATCGTCAATTAAAGCCACCGCCCGATCCAGCTTTGGATTCATACCGGGTTTATAAGCTCCAATCGTGATCAAATCCTCAGCCTCACGATAAGTGGCAATCAAATCGCGCGCATCCGCAGCCATATCCATCACCTGCGCCGGCACTATATCGGGCATAACACGCGAAACCGACTCCAACACCTCAATCGCAGGATAATGCCCCTTGGCAGCCAAGCGACGGCTCAACACAATATGGCCATCTAAAATACCGCGCGTAGCATCTGCCACCGGCTCATTCATATCATCGCCTTCAACCAACACGGTGTAGATGCCAGTGATTGAACCCTTGCCGTCGCTTGTACCGGCGCGCTCCAATAGCTTGGGCAACATCGAAAACACCGAAGGAGTGTAACCGCGAGTGCTTGGAGGCTCTCCAATTGCAAGCCCAATCTCGCGTTGCGCCATGCAAAGACGCGTCACAGAGTCGACCATTAATACTACTTGCGCGCCCTGGTCACGATAATACTCGGCAATTGCCGTCGCAAAAAATGCAGCGCGGAGTCTAAGCAGCGCAGATTCGTTACCAGTAGCCACTACTACCACAGAACGGCGTAAACCCTCCGGACCCAAGTCACGTTCAATAAACTCCCGAACCTCACGGCCACGCTCTCCCACCAGACCAATCACATTGATGTCGCTGGTGGAATGCTTGGCGATCATGCCTAGCAAGGTTGATTTACCTACGCCTGAGCCGGCCATAATGCCAACTCGCTGCCCCTTACCTACAGTGAGCAAGCTGTTAATGCTACGCACCCCTAAGTCAAAATGTTCGCGAATTCGGCTGCGTGTGACTGGATTAGGAGGATCGCGGAAAAGCGGCCTAAGCTCTCCCACTTCCGAGAGCATGGCTCCACTGATATCATTGCCCATGGCATCCACAACCCGTCCGAGCAAAGCTTGTGATATTAAAACATCAGAACTAGCCCCGCTGGCGGTGATTACCGCGCCAGGAGATATGCCCTGCGGCTCAGCAAATGGCATCAGCAGAATCTTATCTTTGCGAAATCCCACCACCTGTGCGGCGATGTGATGCAACCCGGAATGAATAGTGACTTGGGATCCAATCGGTACGAACGGTCCAGTGCCCTCAATCACTAGTCCAGTGACATCATTCACCAAGCCTCGCAGCTCATAGGGGCTGACCAAATTGACAGCGGCCATGGCTTCATCAAGCAATTTCATGATCTCTTAATCCTCACCATGCGCTCTTTAATGCGATCCCAGGCCTCATCCAGTTGATAGTCGATCTCACCAGCGGAGGTTTCCACTACACATCCGGCCTTTATGGTCTGGTCAGGCACAAACTCCCAACTGCCGTCATACTCCTTAAAAGTTTTAGCAATGCCCATTAGCTCGACGAACTCAAAGTCCTGGGGACTAATCCGTACGTTTTTGATAGCCGCTGTGCCTGACAAACTCACGGCATTCTTAATCACCGGCATGATATATTCTGGATTGATGTCTACGGCTGTGTCGATTATTTTGCGTGAGATCTGCAACGCCAGATCGATGCAGAGTTTTTGCAGCACCACCAAATCTTCGCTTATTTGCTTTTGAAAGTCTGAAAAGATCGTCTGAACGCGCTGCTCAAATGCCGTCCGCCGCTGTTTACTTTCAGTCTCAGCGGCAACGCGCCCCTCCTGCAGGCCGCGGGCATACGCCTCATCCAGCGCGGCTTGATGCTCGGCCCTGCCGACCATATCTTCAGTATCCTGCGCGCTTTCCGACTGATCTGTGGCCTGAAATTGAGGATCTGAAAGATGCTCGGGTAGATGCCACCGCGACTTCCCCGGAACCTTGGGCACTCCGCCATAATCAGCGAACATTGGATCGGTGTGCTGAGCCTGCGTCTCCATCGCTTCAATCTGAAGAGGCGCAAACTCTTTCGTTGAAGAGTATTCTCCGATTATCTCCCAATCAGCATCGCGATAGGGCGTAGCTTCATAGTTGGTCTGGCTAAGCGGGGTATCTTGCTGATCTTCCGGCGGTTGCGTCATTCCCTACTCCCTAAACGCGTCCATCATTTAGCCAGTAACGGATCAGCAGTGCCGCCTGAGAGGGGTTATCCTTCACTGCTCTTGAATTTTCTGCTAGCAACTCATTTAGCTGATCTAAATCAACTTGAGGCTCGTACTCCGGCACTTTTACCCGACTCTTTTCAACTTCAAGCTCTTGCTCCAGCTCGGCGATACCGGTAGGTAGGAGCCTGGTCAGATCGACCTCCGCTTCTGGCGGGGTGATCAAAAACTTCACCAGAGGGCGGACCAGAAAGAAAAGCACCAACAACATGAAAGCCCAGGGGAAGGCCCCTCGCATGATCTCTTTAATATTGTCCATGGTCACCTGCGTTTTCATCTCATCCACAAAGTTTACCTCCGGGATGTAGAAGGGCAGATTCTGAACAGTCAGAGAATCACCGCGCGCAGGGTCAAATCCAACTGAATTTTTGACAAGCGTCTCAATCTGCTCCATCACCTGGGGCTCCAGCGGAGTAAAAACTTTAGGGGCATCCGGCGCTGCTCCAGGTGCCGTCGTATAGGTGCCATCCACAACAACCGCCACCGAAACACTTAACAGCTTGCCGCGCGGCGCTGAAACCTTAGTAAGCGCCCTTGAGACTTCATAATTCTTCACCGATTCTTTCTCGGTTGAACCCTTTTGGTCACCTCCCGGTGCCGTCAGCAGATTGGCGTCATTGGATAAGTTTGAGACTACCCCCGGCACGCCGCCACGCTGGGCTGACCCCTCACCGCGCTCAATGCTTCGTTCAGATCTGATTACCTGCCCTCCCGGATCAAAACTCTCTTCCTCTCTCTCATTCGCCGAGAAATCAATATCAGCCGTGACCCGCGCCACTACTTTGTTTGGACCTAGGACTTTTGCCAGCATCTGCTCGATGCGACGTACGTAACCCTGCTCGATCTCGTTTTTATACTGTAGCTGAGTGGCATCTCCAGACAAACCCTCCGCCACTTCATCTTCATCTGGCGTCAGCAGATTGCCGTAGACATCCACGATCTTGACATTCTCTGTTTTTAATCCCTCCACCGCACCTGCCACTAAGTTTGCAATGCCCTTAATTTGCTTCTTCGTGAGCTCCGCTCCAGGACGCAAGATCAATAGCACTGAGGCTGTGGGTTCCACGGCCTTCTTTGCAAATAGGCCTTTATCCGGCTTGGTAATCGCCACTCGTGCGCCGCTTACTCCATCTAACGCCGAAATCGTGCGTTCCAGCTCCCCCTGTGTAGCCCTTATCAACTTAACGTTTTCTTGGAAGGTTGTGGTGCTAAGATTGTTTATATCGAAGATCTCGTAACCAACCTTGCCCCC
>JAAYZI010000155.1 GCA_012514925.1 Deltaproteobacteria bacterium
ATAATGATATCTTTGTAGCTGTACTGTTTTACGCTGCCGTCAGAGCTTTGGACTGAGATTTTGTTTTGCCCTTCCAGCACTCCGTTTCCATTAAGTACTTCGACTTGATTTTTTTTCATCAGAAATTTCACCCCGGCACTGAGACGTTCAGCTACAGTGCGGGATCTTGCTATGATCGCTGGAAAGTCGACTTTGACGCCGTCAGTTGATAAGCCAAATTGCGACGAGTTTTTAATCTGGTGAAGCAGTTTTGCTGAAGTGAGTAAGGCCTTAGTCGGAATGCATCCCCAGTTAAGGCATACACCCCCTAGAGCCTCACGCTCGATGATACTTACTTTTCTGCCTAGCTGGGCTGCCCTGATTGCAGCCATGTACCCTCCCGGGCCTGCGCCAAGCACGATTAGGTCGCGATTCTCATTTGACATTTTTAGTTTCCTCTACCTAACACTATACTAGTCTTCGCCATTTCTCCAGCCATGTCGGGCAGAGGGAGTCGGGCAGGTGTAGGTCAAGCTTTTTAGCGCTAAGTGGGTGTTTAAGTTGTAGGCGGTAGCTAAGCAGTCTTAATTCCTGCTCCGGCGCGCCGTTATAAAAATTGTCTCCGGCAATCGGCATTCCCAGGGAAGCGATATGCACCCTGATCTGATGGGTGCGGCCGGTTAGGGGTTTGGCCTCCAGTAGCAGCCGGGGCTGACCGGATCCTGAAGGTAAGCGGTTTAGTACGTTGAACTCCGTTACGGCCGCTTGGCCAGCTTCCTGGGAAACTCTTCGAAGCACAGGGTGGCGTGGGTCCTTCTCGATTGGGGCCTCCACGCGTTTAGATGTCCACGCGCACTCTCCTGTTGTTTCCAGCAAGTAGTGCTTGGTTACGAGCCGCTTCTCATAGGCGTGTTGCAGGAGGCTGTGGGTCTTTGTTGATTTGCTAACGAGGATCAACCCGCTGCAGGAATGGTCCAAACGTGAGGGCATATGAATCTTGGTCCTAAGATGTTGCTCCAAATAGGCGCACAGATTATGAGCGCGCTGTTCGCGGGTGGGCAGAGAGGGTAGTCCGGCTGGCTTAAATGCGGCCAGCAAGAAGTCGTCTTCAAAGATAATATGGCGCTTAGGGTCAAAAGTGGGGAATCTGGAGGCTAGGTCTGCCAGCTCTGCTTTGGGTTCGTAGTATTCGACTTTGCACGGCGCGCTAAGGGCGACATCCTGGTTGATGCCGCGCCCGTTTACGAACACTCCGCCCCAGGCAAAGCGTTGCTCCCATGAGTCAGCACTAATATGAGGCAATTCTTGGAGCAAAAGCGCCAGCACACTTTGCGGTGGCGCCGGTTCGTGGCTTTGAAAGACCCAGCACCAATAGCGGCTGCCTAGAGCTTCGTAGAGACGTTCTAAGTCGACGTTCATTAGACGGGCTAATCTTCTTCCTCGTTCGGCTTGAAAAAGGAGTATGTTTTTAGAGCGTTTAAAACGCGAGTTAGTCTGTTGATCAGCAGGAACGGATCCATGTGTGGGTTTAACTCCTGCTCGTATTTTAAGCCAAAGCCGCGTTCGAGCTTTTTAAGCTTATTCAGTAGCTCCTCATTTAGCAAGCTGGCAACACGGCTGCGGTTGGTCTCTACCAGTTTTTGCCGAATTTCCACTAGTTTTTGGATGGAAGTCAGGGCACGGGATAATTCAGGGCCGACGGCTTCCTCTGGGCATAGCGGCATCTCTGCCGGAATAGGTCCAGCGCCTTTGGCAGGAAGCTCCCGCATGGCGCCAAGGGCGAATGCGCCGGATTTTCCAAAGACCATGGCGGTGACCAATGTTCCAGGTAGGACTTTATCTTCGTCGTAGGGCACCGCTACAATCAGCCCACCATCTTCAGACGTAGTTATCTCGGTGTTTGTCACCTGTTGCACGCCGTCTTGTGATATCAACAGCCCTAACGCCGTGGTTGCTTCCAGTTTAGTTGAGATAAGGACTTCCGCCACTTCCTGTGCGCCGAAGGCGGGGACTGCCAAGAGGCTTGAAATTAGTGCGCCCCAAACACACAGAGGCGGTATGCGTCGGCGTAATCGATTTGAAACAGGGTGCCTAGCCATCACTCTTTGATCATCTCCTTTAATTCTTGCAACAACGTAATTGCTTGAGCATAAGCGCTGGAATGAAGCTTTAAGTTGCGTGCCAGCACAACCAGCGAGTTAAGACGTTCCTCGCCCTGAAGTTTGGCCACCTCTTCTGCCGAGGAAAGCGCGGTATTTAGGCGGCACGGTCGTCTAAGCTGATAACGCACTGAGCTCAATGCTTTGCCGTCTGGTTTATAAAGCACGAATTGATAGCTCATCTCTGTTTGTGGGGCGTGAATTTTCAGAGAAAACTCTGGACGGTCATAGGCGTTTAAATAACGGTTCTCCAGGGGCGCTTGTGTAAGCTGTCCGTCAATCGCCAGAAAAGCGATCATCTTCATGGTAATGTCCCGAGAACCTAGAAGCTGCACGTTGATACTCAGCGGCTCTCCGGGAGGAGGGATCTCTGAGGGTTCAGGAGTCTCGTGGTAAATCTCGACTGGAATCTCTGCGGACGATTGACCACAAACTGGTGCCGCTGCGTAAAGGCACCAGCCTAAACAGACAGCGGCACTGAGCTGGTACCAAGCTGAAGCTATCTTAGTGGCCTTGCTTGCCATGTGCCTCCACTATTACTAAGAAGGTTTGTAAACTCACCAACCAGCTCGCCGCCTTGATTGCGCGCGCTGAGCAATAATACCAAACCATTTGAACGTACCCGGACTTTGCCGTCGTCGCTCTCAGCAAGAGAAACCTCTGCGGGGTTCCAACCTTCAAGCCCTACTAAAAATATGAGCTTGTTCTGTTCCGTCATGGAGATGATTGCAAGTGGTAAGGTTTCACCCGGAATCAAATCTGAAACTGTGCCGCTGTACATGCCGGCTGGCAGGGACGGAAACTCGAAGTCCTGACTGTCCACCGGGGGAATAGGCGAGGACTCGCTGGCCAAGCCACTGACTTCCATGGCCCGTTGCACAAGCCCTTTTTCAGAGATGGCTTTAAGTAGGAAATCAGCCGCAAAGAGTGCCAGCACCACAATTAACAGCGCCCAGAATCCGGTTTTGCTGGAGCGGGTTCCGGCCGCTGTGAGTGTTGATTGGGATCTAAGATCTACTTTCACTAAGTTTGGACGTTCCATACGTTCAGACGCTGCGGTGGGCGGCCTAAGGGGGCTTACGGTTCGGGGCTGACGACCCCCTGTTTGGTAGGGGGTATCGATGCCTACGATCTCTGGAGAACGGGGCGGAGAGGTTGTGTCTCTATCCTGCGGTGTTGGGGTGGATCGGGCTTGGGGTTCTACCGGTTCGAGATTTCGGGGCTGTTCAAACGGTGTGGGCCTGCCAACTAGCGACGGTTTTCCCGGCCGCGCGCCAAGTGGTGGTCTAAACGGTTTTGTAAAATCCTTAATTTCGGTCGGAGTAGCCTGGTCTGTGGCTGCACTGTCTGTCTTAGGTTCAGCCGGGATATCTGATGCGTCTGATGCCTTCGGCGCAGACCTCATTGCGGGCTTTAGTTTGCGGCGTTTGCGTTTACGTTTCTTGAGTTTTGCCGCGGTTTCGACGGTTTTAGCGGGTTCTGCGGTTTCGGTAGATCTCTCAAGGTCGAGCGCTCGTGGTTTTTGATTTTTACTTGGAGGTTCTACACTGGTGGGGGCTTTGAAATTCACGATGCGCGAAGATGACACTTGTTTGCTCGCAGGCCTGGGCGTCTCTGCTTCCGGCTCTTCGTTGTCTCCCTGATCTGATTCGTGTTGGGCCTTTGCTACCAGTAGCGCATTTAAAAATTCCTGGCCGTTTGCGTAGCGTCGACTGGGTTCGTACGCCAGCGCGGTCATGATTACCTCTGCCAAGGCTTTTGGAGTTCGTGGTGAGAGAACTTCCAGCCTCTTAAGGTTTGCATCTTTACGGGCTTCCAGCACCTTTGCCAGGGGAACGTTGGTGAAGGGGTTATGGCCGCCTAGAACTTCGTAGAAACTAAGGGCTAGGGCATAAACGTCTGAGCGCGCGTCGCACGCGCTGCCTTCAAAAACCTCAGGCGCCATGTAATCCATGGTGCCTACCCCTCTTTCCAATTCCTCGATTGAGGCCTTCTCTCCCGGCAGTACGGCTACTCCAAAATCACCCAAGCGTGCCTGGCGCGCATTCACAATTAGAATGTTGTCAGGTTTAATATCTCGGTGGACAATCCCACATTGGTGCATAAAGCTAAGAGCTTCTCCCATTTGCAGTAAAAAGCGCTCGGCTTGCAGCAGGGGCAGTCGCCCCCCTGTTTTCTTAATGTAAGTCCGTAAATCCGATTCAGGCGCATACTCCATCGAGAGGTAGCAGAGCGTATCTACGGAGTGGAAGTCATCTAGGCGAATCACGTAACGGTGGCGCGATGAGACCATAGCCAGCGCTTCCTTGCGTAGACGGTCGGTGTTGGAGCCCTGTCCTTTCTTATTAATTAGGACTTTGATCGCCAATTCCGAAGCCGGGGCGGTAAGGTAGCGGGCGTGGTAGACGACACTACAAGAGCCTCGGCCGACGATGCCGAGAACCTCGTAGCGTCCGTCAAATACCCTTTTTGTCTTACCGGCCTGAGCCATCGATTATACACACCTGAAACCGCACATTCTGTCCAACTCGCACCCAGTCTCCGTGCTTTATTTCAGTCGGCCCGGTGATTGGGTACTCTCTATTGTTATCGGCTCTCGTAATGAAGCTGCCATGGTCGGAGAAAATGTCTTGCACCATGACCTTATTCCGGGCGCTGGCTTTTAGCGCCAAATGCGGCGAGGAAATTGAGCTGTCTACTACGGCCAACATGCGGGCTTGTGAAGATTGTTTGTTGCTTATAAATGATCGCCCGGTGCGAATCTCGTAAGCTACGCCCAGATCGTCCAGGCCGTAAGAGACCAGCCATCCCACCAGGCGGTTCTCACTGAGGCTTGAGTTGTAGCTATCCATTTGGGTGTTCATCTTTAATGCTCCTTTAGTTTGGTTAGATCGCAAAAACTTAAGATCGGCCAAGCAGCGCTTTGCCCGCTGCGGATGGCAGTATTATAACAGCCTCTCAGAAAAGGCCTAGCAGATGCTTGGGGTATGAGGCAATCTAGGTGTTGTAGTTCTCCTTCAGAGGCAGTTTCGATCAGCCGTGGTCGAGGCCGTCTCTTAGGATTGATAGGCGTGGCTTGTGTTGGGGGGAAAGTGCCATTGAAATGGCAACTTATCTTATAAGAAACGATTCCTTGCAGCGAAGTTGAGGGCCTCTCAAGCGTCCCCTCCAATAAGCTTGCGTCTTTCGATCCGTATAGACGACCTCTGATCACAGCAACCTCATAACACCCAGATTTCAAAGACCGTCCGTGGTGACCTGTCAGCCCTACGGGCCTTGGACCCGGCAGGCACTCCATATAGTTAGACACTCACCCGTTCTCTATGCTCCTATCGTAGCAGCGGGGATGGGTGATCCAGATACACATAATAAAAAAGGGCCGAAAGAAGGGAACACCTAACTCACTAAAAATAGAGCATATAATGCCTGTTCCCTGGGTAACTACCTGTAATAATTATAGCCATGCGCATTTTGGAGAGGAGGACTCTACAGGTCATTTCTCGACTTTTTCTCTCAACTCCTGCCCCTCGATTTAATTTTTGTAGCAGCAGTGTCAGTGTGCCTTCTTGCTAATCAAAGCGAATTTATGGTTTCGTATCCTATCAATATGGTTGCCCCCTGATCGTGAGCGGCTGATTTTGTGAACGGATAGTATTTCACCCCTAAAATATTTTCACCCCTAAAATGGTCCCCTGAGGGGGCCTTTACCGGTGCTTCGCCGTTTCGGTTTGGAACTCACATCAGGGAGGGAGTCCCGTTTGGAGGTAAGCGATGGCTTGGGAGTATAGCGAGAAAACAAAGCAGCTTTTTATGGACGCTGTGCATGGAAAGCCCGGCACCCATATGGGTGAGATCGAGGATCCGGACGGCTTGGGCGAGCATGGATCGATTGCTTGCGGTGACGCCATTCGCTTTACATTTCGCGTTAAACGCCACCCCGAGGATCCTTCTAAAGACATCATTACCGAGGCGCGTTACCTCACTTTCGGCTGTACCTCTGCGATCGCCGCTTCCGAAGCGCTTTGCACCCTGATTGAAAAGGAGCAGCGAACTCCGATTCAGGCGCTGGCCATCACCAATCAGGATATCGTTGGTTTCTTAGGGGGGCTGCCGCACCAAAAAATCCACTGCTCTGTGATGGGGGCGGAGGCTTTAGAGGCTGCGGTCTACAACTGGTCCCAAAAGCGTGGAGTAGACCTTGCGGCGCATGGAGTTAAATTTACGCATAAACAGGATGAAGAGGGAGAGATCGTCTGTCAGTGTTTTACACTTAGCGCCCCATATATCAAGCGCAAGATCAAGGAGCTCGGCTTAAAGAGCATTCCGGAAATAACCGATGCTATCAAAGCCGGAGGGGCCTGCATGGGATGTCATCACAAACCAGGTGGGTTGCAGGATTTGCTAAACGAAGTTTGGGGAGCACCTCAAACCAAGTTAAAGATCCTTCCTGAGAGGCCTGCAGGCCTTTCGAAAGGAGTGTCCGGCGGGCTTTCCCCTTACCAGCTTGGGAAGAAGATAGATCAGGTGGTGCAAGAGCATATCCGCCCAATGCTTGAAGCGGATGGAGGAGGCATTGAGATCATCGATATTAAAGATGATCTTATATACTGCCGCTTGATGGGCGCCTGCGCGGGATGCCCCGGAGCCGCAATCACCCTGAAGATGATGGTTGAGAAGGCATTTAAAGAGATGGTGGCGGAGCAGTTAAAGGTGATCGCGGTTTAGTCTTTGCGGCTGCGAAAATCATGTAGGCGGAAATCATGAAAACAATCTACCTCGATAATAACGCCACCACCGCGGTGGCGCCGGAGGTGCGGGAGGCGATTTTGCCTTACCTTGGAGATCTTTATTTTAATCCAAGCTCTATGTATCAGCAGGCCGTTCAGGTGGCCGGGGCGCTAAATCAGGCCCAGGAGGATATCGCTGAGTTTCTGGGTGGAGTTTTCCCGGATGAAATTCTTTTCACCTCAGGTGCGACTGAGAGCAACAACACGGCTTTATACGGCAGTGTGCGGGCCAATCCGGCGCGGCGGCATATTGTGACTAGTGCGGTTGAGCATCCTGCTATTCTTGAAGTGGTAAAAGACCTGGAGCGTACGGGCTGCGAGGTGAGTGTCGTTCCTGTGGATGAGAACGGCAATTTGGATATGCGGGAGTTCGTTGGCGCGCTGCGTCCCGATACTTTGTTGGTTTCAATTATGCATGCCAACAATGAGAGTGGCGTGATTTTTCCGATTAATGAGTTGGCCCGTATTGTCAAGGAGACCAGTCCGGAGATCTTGTTTCACAGCGATGCCACCCAGTCAGTTGGCAAGGTGCCTATTAATCTGCGGAGCGAATATGCCGATGTGGATCTACTTTCTTTTTCCGGGCATAAGCTGCATGCCCCTAAGGGTATTGGAGCTTTGTATGTGAAGCGTGGCACGGCGCTGCGTCCTTATCTGGTGGGTGGGCATCAGCAGCAGGGGCGGCGGGCCGGCACCGAAAACGCGGCTTTTATTGTAGGTCTGGCGAAAGCATGTAAGCTTGCCGCGCAGTGTCACGCCCAAGAAGAGCCGCGTATTACGGCGATGCGTGATAAGCTTGAGCGTGAACTAACCACGCGTATTCCGTTTGTGCATGTAAGTGGAAAAGGCGCACCGCGCCTGGGTAACACCCTCAATATTTCATTTCATTATATTGAGGGCGAAGGGATTCTGTATCAGCTTAATGAGCATGGCATTTGCGCTTCGAGTGGTTCGGCGTGCACCTCCGGTTCGCTTGACCCGTCGCATGTACTCAAAGCCATGGGGGTACCCTTTACGGCCCTACATGGCTCTGTACGTTTTAGTTTAAGCCGTTATACCAGCGAGGACGAAATCGACGAGATTATTAAAGTTCTACCCGAAATTGTGCAGAAACTAAGGCGGCTTTCGCCCTACTGGGATCAAGCCAAGCAACAGCCCAGGCCCGGCGCGCCGAGGGGAGAGGTGTTTGATGATCGTGCGAAACATCCAGTCTAGTATGTTTCTGCCGGTATGTGCTATACTTTAACGTGAAGATTTAGTTGTACGGAGTTAACGGAGCGGCCTATGAATTCTTACCGTTTATTTCTGTTGCCGGTTCTATTTTTAGCATTAATCTCTATGGAAGCGTTTGCCCAGGATTCAACCGGGTTGCAAACGCGTCTGGAGAATTGTCATCAACGTTTGGAGTCTTTGTATGCCGCTGGAGCGCCTGCGCAGCAGATTGATTCCGCCAGGCGTTGCGTATCTCGTTTGCACAAGAGGCTCATTAAGAGCGGACAGGGGCAGATGTTATGGGTTAGGCAGCGGGTGCAGGCGGCTTTGGATGGAGCTGCCGACGGAACGATGGCTTGGGAATTAGAGCCGAGAGCGGCAGTTAGGGCCAAGACGCCATCTCGGAAGCAAATGAATAAGATTGTCAGGGAATTTTTAGGTAGCAGTTTTGAGGGCGAGTCTTGCATTAAGAACTGCGCGCAGATTCGTGGTAACATGAAGTCCGGTACTCAAAAATGTAAGGGTGGGGGAACCGTCACCGTCAAAGTAAGTAGGTGCAGTCCCAACGGGAATGTGGCTTTTTGGTTG
>JAAYZI010000156.1 GCA_012514925.1 Deltaproteobacteria bacterium
AATAACAGCCACAACACGGGTGTCTGTATCCATTCACATGAATATTACTTTCTCCGGAGAAAGTGAATTCAATTCCGCGTTACCGCCCAGGCAGAAAACAAAAATTGCATGATTAATTCCATGTGCGAACGGTTACTCACTACACCTGAACGCTTGCCGGACACGATTTTTCGTTAACTGCAATAATTTCTTAGTGTTATAAATGGTACTGATAAGATTTTTTTCAGCCAGCTGGAGAATTTGCGGTTTGGTTTTGGAAAGAGCATCTCGCTTAGCTCTCCTGAGCTGAGAATAAGGGGTTTTTCATGGATTGAGTGGAGGTCGGGGGCGCACAGAATGTCTTCATGACGGGAGTGGCAGATTGGAATATGCGCGGTTTCTATTACATACTGGACTTCAGGGGCCTGATGGTTGGTGATGCGCCAAAAAGCGTAGCGCCCACAGGCAGTTACAAATTTACAGGTTAATGTGTACTGGGCGTTTTCAGGATTTCCAAGGATTTGAAAGTTGAAATCGTGCTCAGGGTCCAAAAGAAAGTGTGCCGAGAGGGTTTGGGACCAAAGCCGCCTTGCCCTATAGGCGGAGATCTCGTCGGTATAAAAACCTTGTAGAATGATGTTCTCCGGGTCAAAACAAACCCCAAGGTCATGAGAGGTTTCCCGCGTAAGTTCAATGGGTTGTGGAGTGAAAGCGTCTTGTGCCATAGTAGTAAAACCAAAAAACGGAGCGGCCTCGGCCTTAATTGTGGTATCGACCGGAAGGCGTCTGCGCTTAATGTTTAAGTGCTTTCCAGTTAGCCCGATTGGAATTGTACTTTGTAGGTGTTATAACTTCGGGCTGAATCCGAATTAGTTTTAAGGGAGTTAGATAGTTATGAGGGATCGAGACGGTGGCCGCCGCGGAGGAAGAGGAAGATCAGGCGGAGGCTCAGGGCGCGGGCGAGGTGACCGGCGCAATAATTCAGGCCATGATAATCGCCGTCGGCGTCGGGATCAGAATCAGGATCCACGCGCTGCGGCTGCAAGTGGAAATAAGCGTGAAAGAATCGCCGTGGAAAGCGGATTTTTGGTTTTGATTGATCAGTTTATGCTGGCGAATCCGCAGTTTACAGATAAGCTGCTTAAGCTTAAAGACGAGGGAGTAGAGGCTAAAGACGGGGTGATTCGGCAGTACGGCGGCACCGTAGTAGAGCTTGAGCCAGGAACTTACAGAATTGAGCGTGATCCATACGCTTACACGATCATAATTCATCGCTCCAATTCGGTGCCCGATAGCAGTAGGTTGATTCAGCGCGCCACAGACACTCAGGGGCACGTTTTGGTTGATACACGCTGTTTGGCCATGATTGATCGCGAGCTGTTAGATGACAGTATCTTGTTGGAGAAGTATCAGCAGCTTTGGTTCGGGGGGCAGGAGAAAGCTTGCCGCGACCTTATTCGCGATAACGGAGGTGCCGTGCGTTATGGGTTTAGGCGTTACGGTGACGAGTTGGGTGTTTACTCGGTTCCAGATGAAGCGATTGTATGCTTGTGGCCGGATGTGAATGAACCCGCGGGTGAAGGCGATGACGCTGCGGTGACAGTGGACGAGGGGTGAAGGCTCCGGGCGGCCGCGGTTTTACAGCTCTGCGCCTTAGAATGGTCGAGGAGCAGTTAAAGCCACGTGGCATCTCTGATCCGGATGTGATCAGAGCAATGCTTAAGGTTCCGCGCCATTTATTTGTGAAGCCTTCGCAGCGCGCCTCTGCTTATGATGACTGCGCCCTGCCGATTGGTCCAGATCAGAGTATCTCGCAACCTTATATCGTTGGGTTAATGCTACAGGCTTTAGAGCTAAGCCGCCATGATCGTGTGCTAGAAATTGGCACAGGCTCTGGTTATGGAGCCGCGCTTTTGGCCGAACTAGTGGCTGAGGTGTACTCGCTTGAAATCGACCCTAGCCTGTCGGAAAAATCCCGGAAGCTACTCAGCAGATTAGGATACAAGAACGCGCATTGTATTCATGGGGATGGTTTTCTCGGTTTACCCGAAGAGGGTCCGTTTGATCGAATCGTGCTTTCTGCGGCCCCTCAGAATATTCCTCGTGCACTGTTGCGACAGCTTAAGTCGGGAGGGCGTATGGTCCTACCCGTAGGAGTAGAGGCTCAAGTTTTGGTTCTATTGGAAAAAACTCCCGAAGGATTGAAATCCTCTGAGCTTGGCATGGTGCGTTTTGTGAAAATGAAGGGTGAGGGTTGAGTTCACCTTAAGCACTCTTCCGCCAGGACGGAATAGTTTGGCCCGGCTGGCTCTAGGCGTGATTCTATAAGAGAGATTGAAGCTACCGGTTGCTCTAAGGGTTTTGGCTCCAGGCCTGCTACTACATTTCTGACTTTAGGCCCTGCGCCTTCCCGTCTGGCGCGGCCGATTGTGATGTGGGCTGAGAAAGAACGATCCTCTCTTGAAAAGCCACCGGCTTCAAAACATTCTTCCAGTGATTGATTAAGGGTGGTCAGCGCACCGTCTGCAGCGTCAAGCCCCACCCAGACCACGCGTAGCCGGCCCTTTTCTGGAAAGCATCCGCAGCCACACAGTCTGGCAGTGAAGCTCGCGTTTTGGAGCGCCGCATGTTGCATAGCAGAACGTGCCGCCGGCAGATTAGCATCCTCGACCTCGCCTAAAAACTTGAGGGTTAGGTGCATCTGTGCCGCTGCGATTGGTCTTATCTCAGGGCAGCGTCTTAGTAAAATTTCTTGCAGCCTGAGTAGCTCCGCTTTAACTTGGTCACAAAGGTTAACAGCGACAAATAAGCGCACGACTCTATCCCATTCGCACCACGACCCGCACTTTGCGAGTTTGGTTCAGGTCTTGAGGAAGCGGAATGTGATGGTCGGCAATAGGTGTGCCGTCCACCACCACAGACTTCACGCCGCTTTGCACCCCTTCAGGATTTAGCACTTGAATTTCGTATTCAGTGTGTCCGCGTCGGTAGCGTATTGAAAACTCCTTCCAGGCGGCAGACACGCAAGGGTACAGCGTGAAGTAGTGACCGCGCAGTTTGATGCCTATAATCTGCTCAATCGCAGCGCGATAAGCCCAACTGCTAGATCCTGTGTACCAGCTCCAGCCGCCGCGGCCTACATGCGGGTGCTCGGAGTAAACATCTCCGCACAGCACGTAAGGTTCGGTCTTATAGCGTAAGGCCGCCTTGTGATCGAGCGCGTGGTTGATAGGGTTGATGAGTTGGAAGAGCTCCAGCGCCCGATCTCCCTCTCCCAGCAATGTCATCGCCCAGATCAACCAGGTGGAGGCGTGGGTGTATTGCCCCCCGTTTTCGCGTAAGCCACGAGGATAGCCTTGAATATATCCCGGAGAAGGATCACTCTTATCGAAAGGGGGAGTGAGTAGCAGCACCAAAGCATCTTGTTTGCAAACCAGGTGCTGATAGGCGCTCTCTATGGCTTGTTTTTGACGGTTCAAGGGGGCCACTCCGCTCATGACGCTCCAAGATTGGGCGATTGAGTCGATACGGCACTCCTTGTTAGTGGTACTGCCAAGGGGGGTGCCGTCATCAAAATAGGCGCGGCGGTACCACTCGCCGTCCCAACCGTACTGTTCGATTGCCGCTGCCAAACGCTGCCGCTCCTCGGTGTAGCGCTTAGCGCGCGCAGGGTCTTCGCGCTCTTGGGCGAGGCGCGAGAAGGCGCCAAGCAGGTAAGAGATGAACCAGCCCAGCCATACCGACTCGCCTTTGCCTTTTGTACCGATGTTGCTAAAGCCGTCATTCCAATCTCCGTCTCCAATTAAGGGCAGGCCGTGAGGACCCCACTTAAGAGAACGCTCCAAGGCACGTATGCAATGCTCATAAATCGAGCCTGTTTCGTTAGAGATCTCTGGGACCTCGAACACAGTCGGCTGATCCTCACTTGGCATGTTACCACGTAGGAACGGCACCTGTTCATCCAGCAAGCTGTAGTCGGAGGTAGCGGTTAAATACTGGTCAACCGCAAACGGCAGCCAAAGCAGATCGTCCGTCATGCGGGAACGAACCCCTTGACCGTGGGGTGGGTGCCACCAGTGCTGGACATCTCCTTCTAAAAACTGCCTGCCGGCATGCAGCAAGATCTGTTGCCGGGTCTTGGCGGGATCTGTGGCTAGCAGCGCCAAGGAATCTTGTAGCTGGTCACGGAATCCGATCGCGCCGCTGCTCTGATAAAAAGCGCTGCGCCCCTGCATGCGGCATGCGATGGTTTGATAGAGCAGCCAGCCATTTACCATTAGGTCGAAGGCGCGATCAGGCGTATGGACCTGAACTTGTTCGAGCGCATTTGACCAGGAGCGGCGCGTCTGATCCCTGTTGGTGCTCCATGTGCGCAACGACCTGTAGTGTGGCGCGCGTTCACGCGCCTCCTCCAGGGATGTGGCTTGCGCCATAAAGAAGAGCAGATGCTGGCGCTGGCCCGGCTCCAGGTCCAGCTCAACTTTTAAGAGAGCGCAGGAATCAAATCCTGCCCCGGTTTTGCAGCTCAGGTTGACGGGAAGCTCGCGTCCCGAACCGAACCAGTCGCCGAACATGTATCCGGAGTACGCTGCTTCCAATGCCTGGGGAGTAGAAATGTCGCGGTGTCGGCCCAAGAATTCGTGCCGATCAGAAGTATAAGTGCTAATGTTGAGGTTAGAGCCTAAAAAAACCACCTGCTCTGGGACGGATGGGTTAAAAGGGTTAGTTGCGAATAAAAACTGACGCTCCTGATCAAATCCGCTTTGCAGATACCGGAAGGTGTCTTCACGATTAACCCCTAATACCCACTCTACGTACAGAAATATTTCCAAGTTGCGCTTGACCGCATCTCCGTTTACAAGCTCAAGGTGCCACCATTTCACTGGCTCTGCATGTGCCACTGAAATTGTGAGATGGCTGAAGATCCGATTCACCTGTGTTGTAAATTCGCTGTATCCGAAGCTGTGTTTAACCCTAACTCTCTGAGTGGTTTTGAATGGACGTGGCGTTGGAGACCAGCACACTCCCTCAACGCGGTCACGGATGTACAACACTTCGTGTAAAGGATCTTCAACCGGGTCGTTGGACCAGGGCGAAAGTCGATTCTCGCGGCTGTTGCCGGCCCAGGTGTAGCTGGCACCAGATTCGGTCACCAAGCAGCCGAAGCTAGGGTTGCTGATGACATTGATCCAAGGAGCGGGAGGAAGTGAGTCATGGCGCACGGTCAGGGCGTAGGATTTACCGCCATCTGCGAATCCACCGAAGCCATTTAAAAATTCAGGATCTTCCCGTGGTGGTTCAAAGTCAAAATCCTGCTTACGCGGCGTAATACGGTTGGGCAACACTTCAACTGCCGGATCCGGCGGCCATTCTAGCTGCTTGGAGAATGATCCTTTGCCGCCGATTAAGACCGCGCGCGCAGCTGCGTGCAGGAGCACAATCTCTTCATCGGAGAGTTGAGTGCGGGTGCGCAAGAAAACTCCACCGGGTTTCTCCATCAAGGCCTGTGACAAACTGGTGCGGATACGGAGTTCGACTTCTTGCTGTAGTTCTTGCAAGTAGCCGCCAGGATTTTCATTCAGTATTATTAAGTCAAAGTACACCCCTCTCTGGCGCAGATACTCGTGCGCTAAGAGGCAGTCTTCGACCAAGCCCAACTGGTCGTGGTCATTGACTGTTAAAAATACGATAGGCTTATCGCCCGACACTCCAAAGCGCCAGAGGCCGCTTTGGCCCAAGCGGTTCCGTTTCAGAAGATCTGCGGACGCGCGCCTCGGCTCGATATTATAAAAAAGCGCCGTGGCTAAACGGTGAAAGGCTCGCACGCGTTTGACTGAGAAAAGCTGGTGGCGTAGCTCCAAATCGTTAACGCTCCAAGCCATCTCGAAGGCGCGGGAGACCCAATGACCTTCGCGGTATTTGCGCACTAAGTCAATCAATCCTTCTCGGCTCTCGGCCACGCCGGTTACGAAACTCACTGCTCTGGTACTGTGGGAGGGCACTTCCAACCGGGTTCGCAACGCAAATACCGGATCAAGCACTGTGCCGCAGGTACGTGAAAGAGGCGTATGATACTGCATAGCGAGTGGGTCCTGCGAGTTTTGTGCGCGTCCTAAAAAGCGAGAACGCGAGGTCTCATACTGTAACGTTTGGGCGTTTTCCATGCCGCTTAAAAGGTGCATCATAAACAGTCGACCTTCCTGGGAGTGGTGCTGCCGCCGCTCAAAAATTAGAGCTCCGTACTCTGGAAGGAACTCGCTGGTAACGAACATGTGCGAATAAGCTGGATGAGCACGTTCCGCTTGGAAGGAGGCTAACGACACCTCTCCGTAGCTTGTGAGTTCCAGGGCGCGGGCGCTGCTGGAGAAATTACTGATGGTTACCCGCCGCACTTCAACATCATCTTCGGGCGACACCGTGATCTCCAACTGGGTGGAAATGTCGCGGTCTTTCCTTGTAAAGACAGCTTTATCCGGAGCGAGTGCAGCCTGATAATTCGAGGGCTGGCTGCGGCAGGGCTGATAAGCGCACGACCAAAATGCTCGGGAAGAAAGATCTCGTACGTAAATAAAAGATCCGTGATTGTTGGCTAAGGCGTCGTCCCTCCAGCGCGTGAGCGCGACTTCTCCGCGATAGAAGCTGACACCTGAGCCGGCGTTATCGATCATCACCGAGTAGCGCCCGTTTGAGAGCAGACGGGTGTGAGGGTAACGGGTGTGAGCCGTCTTGAACATAGCGACGGGTTGAGCGCGCTCTTCGCTCAGAACAGGCGCGCCAGCTTCAACTTCCGTGCGATTGGGCAGGAATAGCGGAATGCGTGTGGGGAAACGTTCCTGCAGCAGCAGTTCGTAAGCGCGTACCGATCGGTCAGCGTGGAAGCGTTGCTGAAAAATCCGATTCTGTAATGCGTTGTTTAAAGCCACTAGACTCATGCCTTGATGGTGAGCCAAAAAAGACTTTACGACGTGACAATCTTCGTCCGGGCCAAGGCGATCAGGGGTGTAGTCGATCGCTTCGTAAAAGCCGAATTCGCCGCGCGCGCCGCTACGCTCAAGCGCCCGCAAGTTCTGGACGCACGACTGAGGGTCGATTTCCAATGCAAGCATGGTAGAGTAGGGTGAGATCACTAAGTCGTTGGCCAACCCCCTCTTTAGTCCCAACCCTGGTACACCGAAAGCTTTGTATTGATAAGCCTTCGAGAAATCCACTCCGCTATAAGCCGATTCCGAGATACCCCAAGGGATGCTGTGCGTCTTGGTGTACTTTTGCTGCGCTCGCACCGTTGCCGCATAGGTTTCTGAGAGTAGGGTTGGTTCAAAAGATTTGGTAACTAAGAGCGGCATTAAGTACTCGAACATGGTGCCGCTCCATGAGAGCAAAGCTTTGCCTCCGGGAGAAGGCGTTAGAGAGCGATCCAGTATAAACCAGGCGGTGAGCGGAATATCTCCCTTTATGATCGCGACTAGCACTGCCAGCCGCGCTTCAGAAGCAAGAAAGTCATAATAACTCTTGTCCCGCTGGCCTTGGTCTACGTTGAAGCCGATTGACAGCAGCCGTTTCTTGGGATCAAAAAGGAAACTAAAGTCCGTTTCGTCGATAATGCTACTGCACTGAGCCGTCAGGGTGTTCAGCTTGCAAATGAGAGCTTGCACTCGGACTGTAGCAGTTTCAAGATCCTGCGTTAGCTCTGCAAACTTTATTTGGTCCTCCTTGTGAAGTTTTTCGGTATCGACCCGTTCTATCCATTTCTTCAAAAATGCGCAGAATTTTGCGAGTGAAGCCAGGGTTGGGCGGTGAGCGTTAAGCACCCGGTCAATGCTGCTGATGCGGCTTGGCAAAACTCCCTGCTGGCCCAAGTGTTTTAAGAAAGGTACGTGGCGTAGCCATGGGAAAAGTTGCTCTACTTCTAATAAGTGGGAGATCGTGGCGCGCAATTCACTGGAAGCGCCGTTTCCAAGCAGTTCATTCTCCAATTGACGAAAGCACTGCAAGCTCGAAAGCATCGATTGCACGCTTTCGCCGCACCGGCTACTGCCACTCAGGATTTTCTCTGATGCGGAAGAAACCAAATCTAATTCATCAAAGAGCTGAGCAAGGTGGTGGCAATGATGTGTGTCCACAAGAGGCTCATGTAAAAACTGACTCAAACTCTGACGGGCGGCGATTAAGTGCCCCACTAGGTTGCCGCTATCTACACTTGAAATATAGCGTGGCTGTAAAGTTGCGTAGTCGCGGATGGCGTACCAGTTTAAGAAATGACCGTGAAAGCGCTCGAGTTTGAGAAGATTATCCATAATAGAAGCTAAGCGCTCGATCGTGGCGGGCAGATTCTGAAAGCCTAAATCATAGGCGGAGATCACGCTTGAGATCGAAAGCCCGATATTGGTGGGAGAGGTTCTTTCGGCGACCGCGCGCTCGGGCACAATTTGCACATTGTCAGGGATGAGGTAGTTATATTCAGGTTTAAGAAAGTGCTCGAAATACCTCCAGGTGGCATAAGCGATCCGGCGTAAGTAGCGCTCCTGTTTTCGATTGAGTATGACACTTGGGCGGCGACGGAAAGGAGCACTGCACCACCATGCAATCAAGGGCGACAGCAGCCACAACAACAAAAAGGGGAGAGCCAACGCTTGGGCTTGGAGCGTCGAGTAATGTGAAATTAAGGCCGCGGCCAGCAGGGCCATGGCTGAAGCTTGCCACATTTCGGAGACAAAACTCATGAGATTCCCCGCCAAGCGCCGTGCCGTGAGGTCAGCCGCTTCCCACTCCAGCAAGTGTCTTTTTGAAAAGTACAAGCGGTAGAGAGTGCGCACGATGGCGTCGCCGGATAGCCAGGCTTGATGAGGCAAAAAGGAAATTTGCAGAAGAACATGCAAGGTGTTGCGGCTTAAATCGCTCCAAAGGGATTTTAAATAAGTGGTAATCGAAAGGCCGATAGGCAGGTCTGCAATCAGGGACCAGAGCACCGTATAGACAGGGAATAAAAGCACCAAGGCTGCGGCGGTCATCCAAACGACTGGGTCTCCGGGCAGTAAGAGCCAGATTGCAAGCAGTAAGCCGAGCTGAGTGATGGGCAGCACGCTGCGGCGTAAGTTGTCAACTAATTTCCAATGTCCAAGCGCCGAGATCGGAGAAGGTACGAGTTCTCCTTTTCCGTTAGGGATGCGTTTTGCCATCCAAGGTAAAAGCTGCCAGTCCCCTCGGATCCAACGATGCAGGCGGCGCGCTTGCGCGTGGTAACGCATGGGATGATCGTCAAAGATTTCGATGTCAGATGCCAGCCCACAGCGCGCAAAAAGGCTTTCGATTAAATCGTGGCTTAGTAGTGCATTTTCAGGAAAGCGATTGTGCAGAGCGCGATGAAATGCGTCGATGTTATAGATCGCTTTACCGATAAAAGATCCCTCTCTAAAAAGGTCCTGATAAATGTCAGAAACCATGCGGGTGTATGGATCGAGTCCGGAATGGCCTGAGAAAATGTATGAAAAGAGGGAGCTGGTGCCGCTTTGTAGGGTGGTGCCGACGCGTGGCTGAATAATGGCGTAGCCGTCGATGACGCAGTCGGAGACGGGGTCGAAGACAGGCTGATTGAGTGGGTGCGCGGCGGTGCCGACAAGTTTATACGCTGTCGCTGGAGGGAGTTGGGTATCAGAGTCGAGTGTCAAAACATAGCGCGCTGAGCGCATGAACTCTACGTCACCGACAATCACCGAGAAGGTGGTATCCACTGCGCCGCGCAGCCAGCGGTTAAATTCTTCGATCTTGCCGCGCTTTCTTTCCCAACCTAAAAAGCAGCCCTGAGCAGAATTGTAGCGGCGCTGCCTGAACGTTATGAAAAAGCGCCGAGTCTGCCCGTTGCAGAGGCGGCGATTAAGATCTTCAATCAACGATGTGGCGTATTTAATCGTGCCGGCGTCGCCCGGTAGCACTTCATGCGGCGCATCCGCTAGATCCGCCAGGATGCCGAAGCCGATATTTGGATCGTTGTTACCGAGCGCGCGCACTTCCAGAGCGCGCACGCAATCCTCTACGCCGCGGCGGCTCGAAAAAATTGCCTGCACGGTCACAAGCACTCGCTGGTCGGGTGGGATGCCATGCTCAAAATCAAGTTTGGGTAGCGGTTGCGGCGCAGTGAGCTTGGCTGCGCACCAGTTGACAACTTGAAGGGCAAAATCACTGAGAGGAATGATCAACAGTGCGGCAGCGCAGAGCAGTAAGCGCCAGTCGGCTCCCGCGGCTGCGGCGTACCAAAGCGCCATGATTGTGGTGATCAAAGTGAGCATGA
>JAAYZI010000157.1 GCA_012514925.1 Deltaproteobacteria bacterium
CAATTCCCCGTGTAAGCGGTTACAACTAACGTATCTCTTTATAGATCTCATAGCGCCGCTCTTCCCAAGCGTGTGCTTTAGCAAGAGCGATTAGATCGACTGCCACTGCCCCTGCCTTTAGCAGAGCGACTGTCGCTGTAGCGCTGGTAGCGCCACTGGTAATAACATCATCCACCAGCAAAATGCGGGCGCCTCGGACTCTGATGGGATCCGCCCAGAAGGCACCTTTAACGTTTGAAATGCGGCGATCATGGTCAAGCGAGGCTTGAGCGTGCTTACAACCTAGATGTCTTAACGCAGAGGTGTCTAGTTTGGCAGGATGGGATCCGCTAAGTTTTTCCTGCAGCGCGCGTGCCAGTACTAGGCATTGATTGAAGCACCTCTTTCTTTCACTGCGGCGCGATGAGGGCAGGGGCACAATCAAATCCCAATCGGGAAGGGGATAGAGCATATCAAGCGCCTCGGCCAGCACACTGGCCGCTATTTTGCAGAGTTGTGGACTGGGCCGATACTTCATGCAGGCGATCAGGTCTCTGGCATTTTCCTTGTACAGCCACAGATAGCGCATTCGACTAAAGGCTGGTGGAATTAAGCAGCAGGGTTCGCACCGTTGGCATTCATCTAAATCGTAAGTGGCCGATAAACAGATCGTGCAACGAGGCTGACCTAGTATCTTCTCGGCTTTGGGTAGGCAGCGGCGGCACAGCACCCCGCTTTAAGCGGCCGCCCACACACCAAACAAAACGCCGGCCAGAGTAACGCGCAAGCATCACTCAAAATTCGCCACGCCAAATGAGCGACATTAGGAAGGATCACAGCCATGTATTAGGATCGTCTCTTTTTTTATGAAGTTTACGGATTCTAAGTGTGCGGTGAATATTAAGTTAGGAGATTACAATCTGTTATCAGATCCCATAACTTAGGTGGTAGCAGGGATATTTAATATATTTAAGCTGTTACCCAGGCGCTATAATTAAACAACGTTTGGTATATTTTTAAGTGCGCTATTATCAAAAAGATTTTGCAGTCTTTTATTGTGGCTTTGACATCCTTATATCAGTCATATTATCGTGCAGTACCGGAACTGACTTCGAACTATACGGCTTTCTTTTTTTTGAGGCGATAACTTGTGAATAAATCTGAGCTTATTGAAAAATTGGCTGAAAAGTCCGGACTTAATGTCATCCAGTCTGAGGAAGTGGTTAATCTGATCTATCGAAAGATGAGAGATACCATGGTCAACGGCGGTAGGATCGAAATCCGGGGGTTCGGCAGCTTTGTGGTCAAGGAGTATCAGGCATATCAAGGCCGCAATCCCAAAACAGGAGATAAAATATCTGTTCCTCCCAAGAAGCTCCCGTTTTTTAAAGTGGGAAAGGAGTTAAAGGAACGGATTGATAACGTCGAAGCAGCTGGGGAAGGCGGACATTAGTTGCCTCTTCGACCCCTGATGCTGGATTAGCTGTGGTTTTTGGTGCTAAGCGCCCTTAGTGTAAGGGACGCTTTGGGATTTAGGAAAGGAACATGTCTATAGACTGGTTGTTTGAGCTTGAGCGGGCGATTGAAAACGGCAAAGTCTTGTATGCTTGTCAGGGGGTGGGCCGCAATCAATGGGTTATTGGGAAGTCGGTAGAAGAGCTGCGGAAGATAGCCCAACGCGCCGCTAATCATAAGAAGCTTTCAATTGACATTGCGCGGATAATCTCGGCGCATGAGGCCGTCACAGGGGATATGTTCTTAGTTCCAACCGACATAGGCGATCCAGGTCACCGCGGCGAACCAAACATTAGGTGGACTGCGGTTGAAACCAAAGAAGCGGCAGAGATGGTGAAGGATGTACGCAAAGGGCCTTCACCAATCTTCGGGATTCAGATAGAAGAGACCATGGTTCCAGAAACAATGCCTTAGTCAGTGTTTTAACCTGTCGCAGCATGGAATTTTTCGAGTTTGAATCCTTGCCTGTCCAGATTGAAGTTAGGGACCTTCTGTCTTCACGTTATACGGAATCATTACAGGGCCTACAGCAGAGCTGCGCATTGGAGGGCCCTGTGCTAAAACCTGACACTTGGGATAAAAGAGTGGAAGGTATTGATACTATCGTAGACACGCTTGGACGATTAATCCGATTAAGAAGCGACGGAGGGCAAGAACCCCCACATAAGGGTTGGGTGCTGGTTCTAAGGGACGGTAGCTGCGAATCAGGTTATGGCTGGACACTCTACGGATTTTCAGAAACCAAACTCCCTGAAGTGAGAACTCTTGAATAGGATCTACGCAATTTATTTGGTGCTTCTGCTTGGCCTAAGCGCTGTACTGCTGGGGCAAGGAGGAAGCACCACTAGCGGTGTAGACCTGCTGCAGTATTGGTCTGCTTCAAAGCTTCTGTTGCAAGGAAGTAATCCTTATTCTGCTCAAAGCATGACGGCCATTCAGCTGGCAACTTGGCGGGGAGGGGCGATTCCAATCCCTATCATGATGTGGAATCCACCTCAGATTTTTTCTCTTATTTTTTTTATTGGAAAGTTTAACTTTCCTACTTTGGTGGTGGGTTGGCAGGTGCTGGCGCTAGCGATCATGATTGGCGCCACTTTGACTTGTTATCATCTTTATAACCGGGGTGGGGCGCTACCTAGAGCCGCGCTGCTTTCCCAGCTTATATTTTTCGCCAGTTTTCCACCCTTTTATGTGTCTTTACACGCCGGACAAATCAGCCCGATTCTGCTACTGGGGCTGGTTGGTTATCTTTACCTTGATGCGCGCCGGGGCGAAACTGTAAGTAATTCGTTCTGGGGGGGCATGCTGCTCTCTCTTACTTTATTAAAACCGCACCTACTCTATTTGGTTTATCTTTACATTTTTGTGGCGAGTCTAAAGAATAAAACCTGGCTGACATTAGCCGGTTTGGCGTGCGGTTTTGCCGTAATGGCTTTGCCTGCACTGCTTCTGGAAAGCAACATTTGGAGCTACTATCTAAACGCCACCGCCAGCGCCCCTCCTATTTATTGGAAAACTCCAACTGTAGGCAGCATGCTTCAAGGCCTACTCGATTATCACAAGGTATGGGTAAGAATGCTGCCCACTATCATAACTTCGGTATTAGCGCTGGGGCTCTGGTTTAAATCGGGGGCGCTTGAATTTTCATCCAAGCAGATCCTTATTCTTATCCCCATCTCTCTTTTAACTTCCCCGTATGGTTGGATCTTTGATCAGA
>JAAYZI010000158.1 GCA_012514925.1 Deltaproteobacteria bacterium
ATGCCAGCGCATTAAACTCTCTACGCTGAGGTCATCTTCAAGCAAGTGTAGAATTGCCATCAGGCTGACACCGAAGAAAAGATGACAGCAGCTGTTGCGGTAGAAGTCAGCACTGAACCTCCGATCCGCTGGTAGAAAAAAGACCTGCGAGTCCCCTAACTTGGCAACCTGCACTCCTCCGCTTCGGGCCAACTCAAAGAGCAGTTCATGCCGTCCCTTTAGAAAGAGGTGAAGTGAAGGGGTGATGCCGCCTGCTCTGGAGTTTAAGGCGCGCAGCCGCTCTGCTAAGTCGGCCAGGCGGCAGATCGTGTCCACAAGTTTGGCTTGGGGGAGTCCGTAGCGAGGGGCCATAAGCAGTGCGGCGTAAAATAAGCTAGAAAGGCTCAAGTCCGCTTGCTCAGGGATGCGCTGTTTTAGTTCATCTCCTAGATGGATTACAAATGATTTGCGCTCATTTTCGGGGGAACCCCCCTCCCGCCTCCAGGCGTCGGTAAATGCCGCCAAAGACAGTGGCTCTCCGAAATTGACGACAACTTCCCCATATTTCTTTCCAAAAATCTTACGCGCTTTTAGAAGCTCCCAGAAGGTTTCACGCCGTTTGGCCTGCCCGCTGTTTTCGTCGCTGTACACCTTCTCCTCAACCACGCTTTCATAGGTAATTGCGACCGGTATAAGAAAAAGCTCTTTGCGCGCTCCCTTCTGCAGGGCCGAGGTGAGAATGTTAAGCAGCCCGTGTTTCGGGGTGAGCATACGTCCGCTACGGCTGCGGCCACCCTCAATAAAGAACTCTTGAAGGTGTCCTCTCTTAAGTAGATAAGTCACGTAGCGGTGTAAAATAAAGCTATGTATAAAATCTTGTGAGGTGTCACGTCTAACGAAGTAGGCACCTGCTCGGCGCAACAAAAATCCCGCCGGCCAAAAAGCAAGGTTCATTCCTGCGGCTACAAATGGCGGAGTAAGGTTGGCTTCATACAGCTTGGAGCTGATTATAATGTAGTCCATGTGGCTGCGATGCATGGGTATCAACACAGCCGGGTGCTGTTTGATCAGGGCGGAAAATCTCTCCAAGCCCTTCGCATGCACTTCAGTAAAAAGTTGCCTAAGGATCAAACGCGCCAGTATATCGCAAAAGCCAAGCACGAATCCGCTTGGTCTGGCTGCAATTGCCTGAAACTCCCGCCGCGCCATGCGCTTAATCTCTTCCAAGCTTTTGCCGTGTCGTCTTGCTAAAAGGGCCGAGTCCCGTTCGAAATCGCGCCCTGCCAGGACTACGCGCTCTTGCGCGTCCAGAGATTGCAAGGGAGTGCCCCGCACGCGTTTTAGTTTTTGGTAGAAGTCGAGTTTTAAGCGCCTAGAGATTTGAAAGCGGGAGGGATGCGCCCGCGCTGAGATCTCGAAAGGGTCTCCGAATAATGTGAGGTAGTAGCGGCTTTTTAGCATCTGTCCTACTAAGGCCGAAAGAAGCGTCCAAAAGCCAGTGTGGTAGCGGGGATTGGTCTTAACCGGTCCGCGGCCGTGAAAGATGTTAAGGGTGCTGAATTTGGGTGCGGCTTGCAGGCACCGTTCAAGATTGGCCCCGTCATGCAGTGAGCACCAGTATAGCGTGTCTTTATGGCGCTCAGACACGTCTGCATAAAGCGCGCGTTTAAGCCCTGAACGTTTTGCAAAAGAATCCAGTAAGGCTTGAATCATGATAGAGCCAGATTGAGCAACTACCGTAACTTGAGCGGGGTTGCTTAAAACGTTGTTAAGCGAGGGGGGGAGGTCAATGCTCTTGAAGCACCAGGTCAGTAGTTTTAAGATTACGCGCGTTGGGTCAGTCATAGCTGAAGCTTAAATTTAAAACTTGGCTTGGACGCGCACAACCCCTGCTGTAAGTGAACCGAAATGCCACAGGTCGTACGGTCTGCACCTTCATGCCTCTAAAGTCTAAGGTTGGTCAGCGTTTCATCAAGCGCCTGATCCAGCGCCTGTCCGAGAACCCACTCAAGTTCTGGTGCGAAGGCTAACCCTTTAAAAGCTGTGCTGCGGCCACTTGCCTCCCAACCTCGTAGCGTCACTCCTGCGCTGGATATTAAACTGGAGGCGATATCCACCCGGCACACAATCCTTCTTGAGACTAAAAGGTCGTAAGCGGAGGTTTGAAGGCCTGTTAACTTGATTTCAAGCGTGGGAGCAGTTATGGCAGACCCTCCAGTTCCAGGGGCGATTGGCCGGTAGCCACGTAAGCTGAGTTTGGTAAAGGCCGCATCCCAGATCCGTAGAGCGGGATCCTTGACTTCGACTGCTCCAAAGGGAAGCACCAGAAACAGATACTGGTGCCCGCTCGTAGAGCTTGGCAGTGTGTTGGTAATCTTTAGAAACATAGGGCGGGTGTTAAGCGCTGCAAGCTTGGCGGAAGCAGGTGCGGTAGGAGATCGATTAGTAAGAACGGTTCGAAGACAGCCATTTAGGGCAAGAAGGATAGGCAGGATGGAAAGGGCCAAAGATCTCTTGCTGCCTGGTCTGGCCAAAGGCCTGGCTAAAAAAACTGAAATGACTAGGCTGTGATGCCGATACATATTATGGCGACCGGTTTTACTAATTTGGAAAAGATGAGTTTATGGGATGCGGGGGGTTTTGTGAACCGTAAATGCCCAAAAACACCCGATTTGCTCCAATTTTAAATGAGGGCGTCTATATAGGCCACCAAAGAGCTGGAACGAACCATAACGTTGATATAACTATTTGAAGTATTTGAAGTAATCGAATATCTGTGGTTTCAAATGTCTGATTCCTTTAAGCAGAGTGATAAATTGGATTTGGGGCTGACCACCCTGCTTGCATCGGCCGAGGAGGTCGATATTTCGGAGGATTTGTCGCTGCTGGCGTCAAAGCGTTTAACAACGGGTAGCTCTAATGGCTCTCATTCTTACGGTGCTGATCCGGCTGCTTGCCCTTCTGTGGTTGATCCTTACGATTTTCTAGCTAAACGAGGGGCTTGGACCGAGCTGCTGCATTTTTGTGAAACCGAATTGGAGGAGAATGCTGCGGATGTGCGGGCTAAGTTGTGGTGGATTCGGGCACAGCTTGCGCTTGGGCAGATGCCGGTCAGTATCCTTGCCGCTCCGCTTGAGCCGGTTGTAGATCGGGTCTTAGAGATGCGGGCTAAGGGCAAACACTCCGCAAAAGTAGGTGGGGTCTGCAATTTGGCAGAAGAGGTTCTTTCAGAGGTGGCGGATGCACTGGAGAAAAATGGAGAGTTAGAGCTCTCCTTAGCTTTTTGGGAGAAGGCTTTTCGTTTCAATCCGCAGTATAAGGCGCAATTATTTGGGGTGATTGAGGCTGGGTTAGGGAAGTGTAGTGAACAACGCGGGGCCGCGCACCGGCGAGAAAATCTACGTTTTAAGGAGAGGCTGCTTGACTTAAAAAAGGAGCTAAGCGCAGGCCATAAAGAAGCGTCGATATCTGTAGGGGCGGCTAAGGGCGAGAAGGGAGAGTTACGTAAGAGTTCCCGTCTTGCTGGCCCGTTGTTTTATCTGACGCTGATTGGAGCCGCGGCCTTGGTGGTGGGAGTTGGGCTTAGATTTCTTTCAACTGAGGTCGGGCCTTTGAAGCCCCGTGTTGTGGAGGCTGTAAAGGAGCCAGCTGTTTATGCCGGTTCCCGGCCAGCGTTACGTTTGCCCACGATTAATCGAACCGGCAGTCCGAATTTACAGAGCCTGATGGGAATTTTATACGCGCTGGATAAGTCTGAAAGGGCAGGGAGTGCTCCTGGAGAGGCGCCTGCCGCACCCCAGAACTCCAGTTCGAAGCATATAATTAACACAAGTTCTCCGGTGGAACCGGAGGAGGTGCGCTTGATCTTTGAGAGGGGGCTCAATCCCTCTCAGTCTAGTACCTGGCACGCGGGACCGTACAGAAAACCTATGGTCCGGGGCCACTCCTGGCGTGACCCGATTGTGGCGGGTGATTTAGTGCCGGGGGCGCGTGCGCCTAAGTTTGTGCAAAGTGAGTCAGTTTTTACTATGCTTACGCCAACCGTGGTTTTGGCGCAACCTTCCGACTCCGCCTTTGAGATAGGAAGGCTAAAAAAAGGGGATCAGGTACGAGTTGTGGAGAGTATGGGGCGCTGGCTTAAGGTGCTCTCTAGGGCTGGTCGGGAGGGATATATTCCGGCTGAAAGTGCGAGATTGCGGTAGTGATCTTAATCCGCAGGCGTCTGGGCTAGTGTAAGTCAGTCGTTAGCCTGTGCAACCACTTGAATCTTTTTGCAATAAGTAATAGCATTGGGCATCTTGACTCCCGCTCTAGTCGAGAGTGGAGTCCTAGAATCATCATTGATTTAGAGCAATTGGGGTGTACGTATGGCGAGAATAACCGTTGAGGATTGTCTAGCGAAGGAGCCTAATCGTTTCGCTTTGGTGTTACTAGCCGCAAAGCGCACCAAGCAGCTCTTGTCAGGGGCTAAGACTCTGCTCCCTCATGTAAAGAATAAGCCGGTTGTGGTTGCGCTTAGGGAGGTAGCTTCCGGAGGCGTACGCTTTATGACCGACGAAGATATGCAAAAACTTAAAGAGCGTGAGAAAGTTGAGCGTGAAGCTCGTTTGGCTCAGCAGGCATCCGGTGATGTGGAAGATCGCGCCAAGGCGCAAGCGATTCTTAGCGCGGATGACCTTTTTATCAGTTCTCCTAAGGCCGCCGTCAAAGATGATGACGATGATGATGAATTGGATAGTGATTTAGATGAAGATCCGGAGGACGAAGAAGAGTCTCTCGAGGAGTAGGATCTGCGGTTGTCATCGTTGCGTCCGATGATTTTATTCCCGTTGGCAATGTGCCAGCGGGTAAGTTTTCGACGCAGTATGAGCCAGCGTAACCTAAGGCACTGGGTCTGAAGGGTTGGTGTAAACTTATTGTCTCCTGCGGATGTAGATGCGTTTTCAAGAGATCGCGAATGCCATTCGGAGCTATCATCCGTCTCCTGATATTGATCTGGTTAGGCGGGCGTATGATTTTTCAGAGCTAAACCATCGTGGTCAGGTGCGCGCCAGCGGTGAGTCGTACTTTGGACATCTGGTAGAGACGGCTCTTCTTGTTTGCGAGCTAAAGCTCGACATTCTGTCCGTGGCGGCAGCGCTTTTGCATGACACGCTTGAAGACTGCGATGTCACGCGCAGTGATCTTGAGCGTGAGTTCGGGCTCGACATCGCCAATATCGTTGAAGGTGTAACCAGCCTTACGCGTATGGAGTGCGAATCTGTTGAGGAAAAACAGGCGGAGAGCTTCCGAAAAATGCTGCTGGCTATGGCCAAAGATATTCGGGTGATTTTGGTCAAGCTGTGTGACCGCATGCATAACATGCGTACCTTGCGCCATCTTTCGGAAGAACGCCAACGTCGCAAAGCCATAGAGACCCAAGAGATATACGCTCCGTTAGCCAATCGTCTGGGTTTATACTGGGTTAAGTCTGAGCTTGAGGATTATTGTTTGCTCTACCTTCGTCCGGAGATTTACAATCAGATCAAAAGCAGCATGAATAAGACTAGGCGGGAGCGCGAGGAGTATATCGCCTCCAGCTCGGCCGAATTAAAGCGTATACTTGAGCAGGCAGGCATCTCCGCCTCGGTCGTCGGCCGCGCCAAACATTTTTATTCGATTTGGCAGAAGATGGAGCGTAATAATCTGCTTTTCGAGGAGGTTCACGATTTGCTCGGGTTTAGAGTGGTCGTGCCAACGGTGCGCACCTGTTACGAAGCCTTGGGGGTGGTGCATGCAGCCTACAAGCCGGTGCCCGGCCGTTTCAAGGATTACATCGCCATGCCCAAGCCGAACATGTATCAGTCTTTGCATACGACGGTAATCGGACCGGAGGGGCAGCGTATTGAGGTGCAAATGCGTACGCCCGAAATGCATAAGGTTGCGCAGGAAGGTATCGCCGCGCATTGGCGTTATAAAGAAGGTGGGGGGCACGGAGCCTTCGACTTGCAGTGGGTAACTGAGTTGGTCGAGACCCAGCAGTACTTAAAGAATCCGGATGAATTTATTCAGTCCGTTAAAGGCGAACTGTTCCCAGAGGAAGTTTTTGTGTTTACCCCGAAGGGAGACTTAGTGCGCCTGCCCTATGATTCAACTCCGGTCGATTTTGCCTACTCCGTACACACCGACATCGGACATCGCACAACTGGGGCTAGGGTGAACGGTTCGATCGTGCCGCTTAGTTATCGCCTGCAAAATGGAGATACAATTGAGGTTCTGACATCGAAGAACCACGTTCCCAGCAAAGATTGGCTTGAATTTGTGAAGTCGAGTAAAGCCAAACAGCGCATCCGTGCTTTCCATAAATCTTTGGAGCATGCACGTTCTTTGGCGATTGGTATGGAACTGCTCTCCAAGGAGCTGCGGAGAGTGAAGCAGGGTCTGCGTAGGCTGGAGAAAGACGGGAAAGTCTTGGAGACAGCTAAAAGCCTTGGCTTTAAGTCCGAAGGCGATCTGTACGCTGAGATTGGATATGGGAAGATCAGCGTAACCAAGGTGCTGGCAAAAATGTTGCCGGAAGGCTCTAGGATTGAGGATCAACCTAGTGCCAAACCTAGTCCTCTGCGTAGAATTTTCCAGCGTGCCGCTAGCGCTTCGCGCGCGCGGGTAGGTGTGCGAGTTAGCGGCATGGAAGACATATTGATTCGTTTCGCTAAGTGCTGTGAGCCCTTGCCTGGCGACCGCATTATCGGGTTTATCACGCGTGGCAGAGGGGTTACTATTCATAACGTCGATTGCGCCCAGATCCTTGGGGCCGATCCTCAGCGCTCTGTCGACGTGCATTGGGATGCGGGCGCTAGAACCCCCCGGCGTGTGCGCTTAACGGTACATTCTCAAAATCAGCGCGGCCTGCTGTTAAAAGTGTCCAAGTCAGTAACTGATAATGGCGGTGATATTAAAAGCGCTCAGATCAAAACTTCCGAGCTTGAAAAGGCTCTGATAGCGCTGGAGATCACAGTACGAGACGCCAAAGAGCTGGAGCGTATTAAACGCGCGATTGAGATGTTGGCGGGGGTTACCAAGGTCGAAAGGGTGCGAGTGCTGCAGGCGAGAGTGGAAAATGGGCAGTCGGCGGCTCCTCACGGCGAAAGGGCCGATGAGTTTGGTTCTAAAGGATAAGAGAGCATGCAAAAATATAATTCGCGCGTAAGATCGTGGTTATTGGGGTGCGTCGGGGTAGCGCTGTTAGCAGCTTTAGTTTGGATATGGGAGCGCCCTTACGAATTTGTCGGTGTGGCTAGCGGCCAGTCTAAGGTTGCCGCGGCCTGGCGCTCGCAGGAAGAACAGCGCATGATCAAGGCCTACAAACAGGCTAGAGATGCGGTTGTGTTTATCACTACAGTCACGTTAACCGTCGACCCCTTTGATTTTTTTGCAACCATTCAACCGCAAAGAGGCAGTGGTTCGGGAATCGTAGTAGATGCCGCTAAGGGTATTATCATCACCAACTTGCATGTCATCCAGAATGCGCGCGCCATCGAAATTATAGTGAGTAATGGGCAGGCAGTGCCGGCGCGGTTACTCGGGTACGATCAAGATTACGATATCGCGGTACTGCAACTTAAAAATCCGCCGAGGCATCTTGTCAGTTTGCCTTACGGTGATTCGGACGGTTTGGAAGTGGGTCAGCAAGTTCTGGCGATTGGTAACCCTTTCGGTCTTAATCACACTCTGACCACCGGTATCGTTTCCAGCTTGGATCGCACCGTGCGCAGCCCCAGTGGGGCACTGATGAAGGGGCTTATTCAGACCGACGCAGCCATTAATCCTGGTAACTCGGGGGGGCCGCTCTTGGATATGGATGGACGGTTGATCGGCATGAATACTGCGATTTTAAGCCAGTCTGGAGATTCCGCAGGAATCGGTTTTGCCGTGCCGGTAAGCCAGATTAAGCGTATTTTGCCGGAGTTGATCGCGACAGGTAAGGTGTTGCGTCCGGAGATGGGATGGATTTTGGTAGACACGAATAAGGGGGTCATGGTGCGGCGGGTGGTTCCCGGCGGTCCAGCAGATAAGGCTGGTCTGGAGCCAATTGAACGTATGGTCGACAATGTTTTTGCGCGTGGATATGTGCGTGATTTTGATCGGGCGGATCTGATAGTGGCTGTAAATGGCAAACGTGTGGTTAACCGGGATCAGGTGGAGAGCCTGATTGCTACGGCCGGCTCTCGTGAAGTAAATCTGCTGGTGCGCAGGGGTGGCGGCAACGGTCCGGAACGTAAGCTCAAAGTGTTTCCGGTGCTGAAATAACGGTTACGAAATGAGAGTTCGGGTTTTAAGCGATGATTTGATTAATCGCATTTCCGCTGGAGAGGTAGTTGACCGTCCCGTTTCAGTAGTGCGTGAGCTGGTGGATAATGCGATTGATGCCGGTGCATCGGAAATTCAGGTGCGGCTTGAGGATGGTGGACAGACACTGATTAGCGTCTCAGATAACGGCAGTGGGATGGAGCGAGACGACGCGATTTTGGCGCTTGAGCGTCATGCCACTTCTAAGCTTAGTGACCCTGCGGATTTGGTTTCGATTGCTACCCTTGGTTTTCGAGGAGAGGCTCTGCCTTCGATTGCAGCGGTCTCTAAGGTGCGTCTGTGTACACGCACTGCGCAAGCCACAGGCGGGGCGGAGATAATCATGGAAGGAGGGCGTCTCAAAGATGTGCGGAGCTGTGCGGCTGCACCAGGGACAGAGATCACGGTCAGAAGTTTATTTTTTAATACTCCCGCTCGCCGTAAGTTTTTAAAACAGCCTGCTACGGAGGTGCAGCATGTTAAGTCGTGGCTTACGCGCGCAGCTTTGGCCTGGCCCGCCATCCATTTTCGTTTAAGCTCTGATGGGCGCGAAATTTTGAATTTAGCTCCGCGCGCGAGTTCAATCGAAAGGGCCAAAGCCTTAGTGAGAGGCTCGCTAGTTTGTTTTGATAAGAGCTATGGGAGCTTGGGAGTCAGTGGGCTGGTGGGCCATCCTGGGTTAGCGCAGGCCGACCTTTCTGTATTGGTTACCTTGGTGAATCGCCGCCTGGTTTCTGATCGTTTGATTTTGCGCGCCGTGCGGGACGGTTTTGGCAGCACTTTGAAAGATCGTGAGTATCCAGTGGGGATGATCAGTTTAAGCTTGCCCCTGGATGAGGTGGATGTAAATGTGCATCCGCAAAAAAGCGAGGTGCGCTATAAGGCAGAGCGGCAAGTTTTTGCGGCGGTTCGGGATACAGTTAGCCAGGCTTTGGCGGATTTTTCCGCTCCCATGCCTGGTAGACACCTGTCATACCCTTCTGTTAGCGCAGGGGCTTGGCAATTAAAAGAGCGGGCCACTGTTTCCGGTATGGCTGAGCCGACCTTGGATGGTCGGCAGGCCCCTGCTGTGCCTTTACGTTTTGATTTTTGCGCGCCGCCAGAATCTGCGGGTTTAGAGCCGCACTCTTTTAGGTTTTCGGAATTGCGCTATATTGGCCAGGCGCTTGAATGTTATTTGCTCTGTGAGCACGAGCGCAATTTGTATGTGATCGATATGCACGCTGCGCATGAGCGTGCTAATTATAATATGGTTAGGCGTGATTTTGCCGCAGGGCAGCTTTCCTCTCAGCTATTGTTGACGCCGCTAGTGATCGATCTTACAGAAGATGGTTTGCAGAATTGCTTGCAGCATCAGGAGGTGCTGCAGCGTTTTGGTTTTGAGGTTGAAGCCTTCGGCAAAGAGAGCCTTATGGTGAGGGCGGTGCCAGCGCTACTTACTGGCACTGATGTCACCGGCCTTATTAAAGAGCTTAGCGGCGCAGATTTAAGTGAATTGGCGGAGGGGCGAATTTCTGAGAGGCTGGATTATGTGGCTGCGCGCATAGCGTGTCATGCCAGTGTGCGCGCGGGGCGCGTCCTTGCCAGGGAAGAGGCGCAGGCCCTTTTGAAAAAGCTTGACGACGGCGAATACCGCATGGCTTGTCCGCATGGCCGTCCCGTTGTTGTTCAGTTCGCGGAGGCTGAGGTCGAGAAGTGGTTTGGAAGAGATCGCTAAGGCGTACGTTCTTGTATGGGCCCCTCAACTAAACCCTTAACTCTCAAACGTTCTGAGCTAGTGGTTGTGGCGGGACCGACCGCTTCAGGGAAAAGCGAGGTTGCGATCCACTTGGCCGGGGTGCTTGACGCTGAGATTGTGGGGGTTGATTCAGTGCACGTTTATCGCGGCTTGGAGATTGGTTCTGGAAAGGTCAGTTTAAGCCAGCGTCAGAAAATTCCCCATCACATGTTGGATCTTAGAGACCCAGACGAGCCTTTGAATGTAGCGGATTTTGTAAGCGAGGCGGAAGCCTGCATGGCAGATATTGAGGCCAGGGGCAAGCGCTGTTTGTTGTGTGGAGGGAGTTCGCTTTATCTTAAGTCGCTTCTATATGGGTTAGCGGACTTGCCGCGCGGTCAGCCGGAGTTAAGGCAAGCCTGGGAGGCCGTTCCTACTTCGGAACTTCACGCCGCTTTAGCGCAGCAAGATCCGCTTGCGGCTGAGCGCATCCATATCAATGATCGCAAGCGCATTGTGCGCGCTCTTGAGACGTGCCGCCTGGCGCACCGCCCGGCTTCCGAGATTCAAGCTGGGCACGCCTACCGCAAACCGCTTAGAAGCGCGCTTGTTTTAATTCTATGTTGGCCCAGAGATCGACTCTACCGAAGAATTGATGAACGCACCGAGCAGATGTTGGAGTCAGGGTTGCTGGAGGAGGCGCGGGATTTAACTTTGCGCTTCGGTCGTAAGGCGCCTCTTCAAACGGTTGGGTACAAACAAGCTCTGCTTTATTTAGATGGAGCGATAGAGAAGTCTGCCTTGGCAGGTGAAATATCGATGGCTACGAGGCGGCTTGCAAAACAGCAAATGACCTTTTGGCGAAATCAACCCCGCAGACTTGGATGGGTCATCCGTCCTGGATTTGAACAGGTTGAGGAGATCGGGATGGAGGGGTTTGGTGGGCACACCAGTAAAGGCCGTAAAGGATTTAGGGTGTTAGAGTACAGTATGGCTGCCCTGGAGGAAGCGCTTATGAGGAGGTCGGCACCTGACGATGATGGTATTGAGGCTTGGTACTTGAACGCTGAAGCTTTATTAGCTTAGCTTTGAACTGACATTAAATTCATTTACTGCGTTTTATGAATGGACCAGTTTCAAATCGGGTTTTAGTAGTTGAGGACGATCCAGATATCGCGCGGTTGCTAATGCTGCACCTGAGAGATCTCGGTTACGAGGTGGACCACTGTAGCGATGGTCAAAGCGGATTGGAGCAGGCCCTGAACGGAAGCTATGAGCTTATAATTTTGGACCTGATGCTGCCTAAAATGGATGGTTATGAGGTGTGTAAACGCATTCGAAAGCACAATACACTAGTCTTAATATTGATTCTGACGCTAAAATCAGAGGTATCTGATAAGATTTTGGGCTTGGAGCTTGGAGCTGATGATTATCTGACTAAGCCCTTTAGTATTCAGGAATTACAAGCACGTATCAATGCTTTATTTAGGCGATCACGGCCGGCCACCACCTCGGCTCGAACCAAAGAGCCTACCCAGATACGCATCAAGGATCTTTTGATTGAGATATCGAAACGTAAAGTTAAGGTTGCAGGCAGGGAGGTGGAACTGACTCGAAAGGAGTTTGACCTGCTTTTATTTTTGGCCAGAAATCCCGGACGGGTTCACAGCCGGGACGACCTTCTTAATTGGGTCTGGGGTTATAATTCTACGGGTTACGAGCATACCATCGATACTCATATCAATCGTTTGCGCTCCAAGATTGAGAGCAATCCCGCCACGCCGAAATTTATTTTAACGGTGTGGGGGGTGGGGTACCGTTTTGCGGAATCTGTGGAGTTAAAATGAAGGTCGGGAATTTTTTAGAGAGGATTTTCAGCAGCGCTCTCTGGAAGATTCTGGTGGTGCTGGTGACGGTGCTGTTGCTGGTTGCCACAGCGCGCTTGTTGTGGAGTCTGTACTACGCGCAAACTTTCTGTTTAGGAGGTGCCTCCGTGGCGCTTCGTTACCAGCAGGAGATCTATTTTTGGGGAGTATTAGCGGCGGCGGCGTTGTTATTAATAGTATTAGCCGGTTTTTTAGACCTTTGGTTTGGCTACGTTGCAGCGCGACAATTCAAGGCTGTAACCGCCGCGATTGGCGATTTTGCCAAGGGAGACCTGAGCCATCGTTTGGGAGTGGAGCGCGTTGGCAATTCAGATATTGTGAGGTTGGGATTGGTCTTTAATGCAATGGCGGATCGTATTGAAGAGACTGTGGAGCAGCTTAAAGAGAGGGATTCTTTACGCCGGGAGCTGGTGGCAAACGTAGCGCATGATCTCGGCACGCCGGCGACTTCCATTCAAGGTTACGTGGAGACTCTCCTATTAAAGGATCCTGAGCCTGCTGATCGCCGCATGTATCTGGAGATTATTTTATCAAATGCTCGGTTGGTTACCCGCTTGGTAAGATCTCTTTTTGAACTGGCGAAGCTGGACGATTCAAATATGCTTCCTCGTCGAGAGCCTTTCTCTATAGTGGTTTTATCTGGAGATGTAGTTTCACGGATGGAGCCACAAGCACGTAGCGCTGGGGTGGATATTAAGCTTGAGGCGCGAGAAGACCTGCCTTTAGTGGAAGCGGATATTGATCTGATTGAAAGGGCACTTTCTAATTTGCTTGATAACGCCATCTCCCATACGAATGCAGGAGGTGAAATTCGAATTACGTTCTCTCAAAGCGGATCCTCAGTGATTGTTTCAATCTGTGATTCAGGCGTAGGCATAGACCGAGAGGATTTGGAGAGAGTTTTTAAGCGTTACTATAGCGGTAGTCGAGAGCGGCGCGTCGGCTCGTCTTCTGGTAACGGTTTAGGATTGGCGATTGTAAAGCGCATTGTTGAGATACATGGTGGCGAGTTGGAGATTAGTAGTAACATCGGGCAAGGAACGGAAGTTAAGTTTGCGCTTAAATCGGTGAAACAGTAAAAGTATTTACGTAACCGTCTACGTAGATATTATTTTCTCTGGAGAAAGTGAAATTAATTTCGCATCACCGCCAAGAGGCCTAAAACAAAATTGCATGATCAA
>JAAYZI010000159.1 GCA_012514925.1 Deltaproteobacteria bacterium
ATGTTACTTTCTCTGGAGAAAGTGAAGTTTTATCGCCTGGGCTGAAAATAAAAATTTGTGTGAGCTATTCGGGTGAGCGGTTTTACCATGAATGTTACTTTCTCTGGAGAAAGTGAAGTTTTATCGCTTGGGCTGAAAATAAAAATTTGTGTGAGCTATTCCGTGGGTGAATGGTTACAGGCGATCTTCTAGCGGCGTAAAAAGTTGGAAAGCAGTGTTTGGTTATATCACCAAAGTAGAGGATCGACGAACGTATAACCACTGGCCACCATCTGGGATCCAAAGTTTTCCCGGCCCTCTAAAATCTTCTTTGCGCAAGCTTTCAGGGTTCCGGTAGCCGAGACCAACTTTCGCGCAGTCTGTTTCGGGGATTTGAGTTGCGAGCGTGACCTTAAAAGGGAATTGCTCTTTACCATCAATCATACTTCCCAACCCGCGCACGTTAATCACATGAGAAGCCACATTTTTGTTGAATTTTGGATTTTTTTTGCAGAAATCAACGACGTAATCTCGACCATGGTAACCGATCTCACGGATCTCTCGCTCCATGGCGCTGTTTGAGTGAAAGCAGTGTATGTGTGGAGCAAAAAGGATTATTTCTCCTCCTGGTGCAAGTACTCCTGGCTTTTGCAATTTGTAAGAACCTTTGCCAGCAGTCCATACTTCGTCGTACATCTCCGGCAAACATTGAACTATGACAGACTTCTCTTCGTCCAGGTAACGAATATGTAATCTAGAGGACAGGGCAGCTGCTTGTTTAAGAGCAGCCGAGAAACCAGAAAGTCCCTCGCCAGTATACAAACCTTTGGCAAGTACTCGGCGGGAGTCATCTTCCTGGTAGACCATATTAAAGGAGAGTACTGGGGTGTTGGGAATGCTGTTAAAAATGTGTTTTGTCCCCTCATCCACTACCTCACGGGCTGCATTATCCAAACAACCGATGATATCAGGAATTCCGATTAGCACTGCCGCCCAGTGAAAAAAACCGATAACCTCCGGGCCGGATATTCCCGGAAAGAATATCTTGGTCCCCCCTGAATAACCGACAGCTTCATGAGGCACCGTCCCGGAAACCGCGATTATTAAATCATAATTATCCCGGAGCAATTTATTCACGGTGACCGGCAAAGGGATATCTAAGTGTCCTCGTGTTTTTTCTCTAACAAAGGATGCAGGAATCTCAGCAGGCTCGTATAACTGAGAGCTGTTATCAAATTCATGGTTAAAACAAGTCCCAAGCTTTGGGAAGCCGCCGCCTATTAATCCAAGCTTAGTGAGAATTTCAACTTCGGACATCGGGCGATGGGTGCCCCCCGCATTTAATGTATCAAGACGTTCTAGGCTGCCTTCGGCTAACAAGCGATAAATGCACGGCACTAAAACGTGGCTATAGTCGTGACGAGAATAATCGGGATGAATGAGCAAGACACGCTTGGCGGTGGTATATGCGGCAAGAGTGTTTTTGGTTACGGTTTCGATCTCAGAAAGTGAGAGTTCGCTATTTGGTTGCTCCGCCGCAAAGCCTTTCATTTGGTCACTCCGAATTGATCATTCAAGATGATACCGCAATTAGTCAAAATATTCTATTGATTTCTTCTGCGCACTCGGCGAGGTCTTTTTAAGATATGCAGGACGACTTTCTGCAAGGGACTCTCAACCTACATCTTCCTTCCGTCCTCGCCTCAGCCTTTCCCCGAGCCCTGAATGTCGGCTCGTGGCTTTGCCGAGCGCCTCTTTTAACGCTTCGCGGCTTGCCCACACACGTACTCTGCTCCGCGCGCGAGTCACAGCTGTGTACACCAGCTCACGCGTAGCAACCGCGCTCTTAGGGGGAAGCACAAAAAACACCTCCTCGAATTCACTGCCCTGGCTCTTATGCACGCTGGCGGCGTAAAAAGGTACAAGTCCCGAAAATCTGGCAATCGGAAAAGGCTTAAGTGCGCCGCCATCCGCCGGGAACCAAGCCGCAAGCCGATCAGACCCCGGACTCTCCTCCCAAATCATGCCTACGTCGCCGTTAAACACCTTTAGATCATAATCATTGGCGGTAGCCATCACCGGCTCGCCACGGTAGTGAGAGTGCGTCGAAAAACCAAGCCGAGTTTTTACTCGGCGGTTAATGACATCCACTCCCAGCGTGCCCACTCTAGTCGCGGCGATAATCCGAAAACGCTCGGCCAGTTTGAAGGCCTCCTCAACCGACGCGGCCGCGGCGATAGCTTCAAACTTCTCAGCGGCCAGTTCATCAATACACGCGTAAAACCGGGCTAAATCCTCCTCCCACGCCAGCGCATCCCCCAGCGCCTCAAAAAGCCCCCGCGCATCGGCTCGACGTATGGCACTTGCAGCCGAAACCAAACCCTCAGCATTAGCGGAACGGTGGTTTTCGGTAAGCTCCGCAATCCTTCCAAAGAGGGGTGAGGCAGGTTCCAACCCTGCTTGGCAGATCTCTCCCAGCACCGCCCCAGCTTCCACCGAAGCTAACTGATCCTTATCACCAAGCATTACAAAGTCGACCCCTGGCAAGAGGGCGGCACAAAGTCTAGCCATAAGCGTGAGCGAGCACATTGAAGCTTCATCCAGAATCACAAGATCGAATTCAAGTGGATTCTCTGGACCGCGCAAAAAAATCCCTCTTGTTTTGGAGTAACCGAGCAAGCGGTGTAACGTGAATGTGCGCGTATCAAGGCCCTCCAAAATTAACGTCGCCAGCGCTTTTGAGACTACTCCACGCTCACAGCTACTCCTAACCGATTCGGCCAGTCGCGCGGCTGCTTTGCCAGTGGGCGCCGCTAGCGCAACCCGCGGCGGAGGCTTTCCGAGGGCTTGCGCCAGCAATATACGCGCCGCTATTACTCTAAGCACAGTCGAAGTCTTTCCGGTTCCAGGCCCACCTGTAATAACCGTAAAGCCGCCGCGTAAAGCAACCTCTACAGCCTGACGCTGACTCGCATCAGCTCCGCTTACGACCACACCTAAAACATCTTCAAGCACCGCGGACTTATAAGGTTCCACCATGCCACTAAGCACGCGAGCCACTAAGCACTCATCGTCAAAGTGGCGCTTCAGATAGAGGCGTGAGCCATCTACTATGATCGGATAAGGGCCGGAATCTGCGGCGGTGCCAACCACCTTTGAATCTAAAAGAGCCGAAACTATCTGAGTGAGATTCAAATCCTGCAAGCCCTGTACTCCACCCAGACAACTTAAGTCTAAACAGCTATGCCCCTCCTCCACTGCGCTGATTAAACGCACTACCACGCTGCGCAGGATGCTGCTCTTATCCCCGCTGCTACCGCGGACCATCAGCTCGGCAAATCGCCTTGCGAGTATAGAGTCTGACTGTTCCTGCAGCTTCATGACTCCCCTCCCATCAGACTACTTAGGCGCGCGATCTGCTCCGGTATAATTACGTCAATATAAACCGAGTGATTGCACGGTCCCTTTTTGCCAGGCATGCCGCGCACAAAGGGGTAGATCACCGTCCCTAAATGCAGGCTTGGCTCGTACTCCTTAAGCCGCAACCTAAGATAACGGTGCAGCGAAACTGCATAGAGTAGGTACTGCAAAGTGTAGAGCGAGTCATCCATGGCCCAAGCCAAACGCTCCGGCGCATAGTCCAGGGCATGTTCTCCTAAGTAGTTACTCTTCCAATCGACGATGTGATACTTCCGGTCCTTTCGGAAAACCAGGTCTATAAATCCATCTAAAAACCCATAGACCTCACTGAATTTGAGGCGGCTTACCCGAGCGGAGATTGCGGCGGCGCGCGCAGATCCGCACTCTCTAAGAATATTAGCCAGGCGAGCAGGGTTTAAATTACCGATGCTGAAGCAAAAAGCTACTTCCGCCAGACGGTCCTCCGGCGCGATCTCAGAGAGCCTGAAAACCCCGCTACCCACGTCGAGTGGCGTGCTCATAGTCCGTAAAACAGCTTCGCGATAAGCTGCTACGGCGGCAGTTTGATCATCAGGCTGAACTCCCCAAAGAGTGAGTGCGCGCTCGATCATCGCGGTGGATTTGGCGCTCTGCACATCGCAAAAATCTATTTTTTCCAGGATGTGATGCAGACAGCTTCCGGCTTCAGTCCCGGCCGGAAGCCCTGCTACGGGAGGCGCAATATCTGGAGCGCTCTCCTCCCGGCCACTTCCATCTCCGAGATTAACCATGTACACTTCCGCTTCATCTTCACCACCGCGTAGATCACGAAGATCCGCTTTACGCTTCAGCCCCGAAAAGCTCGTGCGCCCATACGGATCTTTAAGCTGCCTCTCCGCTGTAAATTTTAGGGGCGGGCGCAGATCCTCATTGGCAGCCTGCTCTGCCACAGAGACGCTCGATCCCCCACCCTCCGAATCCATGCCGCCGTCATGCTCCAAGACTTTCAGCCAAGACAGCTCACCAGGTTTAGGACCTAACGCCTCTTTAAAAAGATCATCCATGACCCAGGGTCTGATGCGTCTGGAGCGATTACCAGCCGGAGCCCAAGCCAATCGGCAAATATACTTAGCGCGTGTAATCGCCACATACAAAAGCCTGGCATCCTCGGCCTTAATTTCATTAAGCACGAGCGCACTGCGCTCATCAGAGCCTCCAAACTCAACACTCACATCCAGTACCCGCGCATAATCGCCGTTTGAATTTTTTAGGTGATAGGTTAGCGGGGGCTTTGGATTGACCGGCCCTCTCCACATAAATGGCACGAACACAACCGGAAATTCCAAACCCTTGGCGGCATGAATTGTCATGACTCTTACCGCATCTTCATCACTTTCCAATCTCAGCTGCTCGTGATCTGCCGGGCGCGGTTGCTCGCGCGCGATACCAGCCTTTAACCATGCCAGCAGCGCTGCCGGCCCGCACTGGGTAGCATGAGCCTGTGCCGCCAAAAGCTCAGTGAGATGCCGATAATTAGTTATCACCCGCTCCCCGCCACGCCAGGAAGCTAAACGCGGGGTCGTGCCGGCTCGCCTCAGTAGCTCTGCTCCTAAGGCATGCACACCCTCCCTGTGCCAAAGCTCTCCTAGAGCCAACATCTCCTCAAAGAAAACCGTAAACTCCCGGCCGTCTCTGCCAAAGCCCTCAATATCAACCGGATCAAGCCCCAAGAGCGGCGTAATTGCAGCGCTCATAAACGCAAGGTGATCGCTTGGCGAGAGCAGCGCCTGCAGCACCGCCGCTAGGTCGTGTGCTTCGCGCGTGTCAAAAACACTCCCCGATTTTGCGCTGACCGCATTTACCCCGGCCTGAATCAGCTCCCTAATCATCCTGCGCCCCTGCTGGTGAGTACCCACCAATACCGCGATATCCGAGGCCCGGATTTTTCTCTGCTCTCCCGCTTTCGCATCCACTCCGTCTTGCGGACCAAAAAGCGTAAGCGTATCCTCAGCCAGCATACGCGCAATCTCAAGCGCTTCGTAGTGAGCCACAATCTCCTCGTTCACAGAGTCGGAGTTTCCTGCATCCCGGTTATAGTTGCACAGCGTGAGAGCATGCGTCAGCGCACGCCCGCCCAGCTCCACACGACTTTGATTGTAGGCGTGGTTGGACTCATAGGTTATAAGCTCATTGTAAAATGGTGGCGCTCCATTCCCTCCCGCCGTCCCGCGAGCCGACTCCGATCCAAAAAGATGATTAACTGCATCTACCAGCGGCTTAATTGAGCGGCGGTTGGTAGCCAAAGTGGCATGGGTTTGCACTCTGCTCTTAGTCGTGAGGTAGGCATAAATATCCGCGCCGCGAAAGGCGTAGATCGACTGTTTTGGATCGCCCACTACAATCAACGCCGCGCCCTCTTCCTCTGCCGGATAAATCGCGGAGAGGATCTCAAATTGATCGGGATCGGTGTCTTGATACTCATCTACAAGCGCCACCGGAAAGCGTTTGCGCACCAAACATGCTAAATTGCACTGCGGTCCCTCGCTCAGGGATGCGCGCATTAATGAGATCAGATCGTCAAAAGATATCTGGCCAAGCTCGTTCTTTCTCCTTCTCATAGCGACGGCTATTTGTTCCAGCGCGGCTTTACGATGCCAGGAGATTAGATCCATCAGGCCGCGCGCCATCCGCTCACGTTGCCAAGCCGCAAGTGCGCAGATTGAACTTACGGTTTGATTATCCACCGCCTGCGCGCCTTTCTCCAAAAAACTCTGACTAAACTCATCACCTTTTAAGAAAATCATGCCCTCTCTGTCTGCAACAATCCGCCCTACCTCTCTTAGTAGTTTTGCGCGAGATCTTCCCAGCCCATTTTTCTCTATGAAGGAGATTAGTTCCTCCTCCTGGTAAGTCTTCTTCACGGCGTTATAAAGATCACGGTACTCTTTTATAACGCCGCTCGCGTTAAACCGCTGCGGCGTAGGCCCGCATGGGATCTCACCTTGATTGTTGAAACGCACATCCCGCATCCCCAACTGAAGCGGAGAGACCTGTAGAATCTTGGAAAAGGTCCAATCGTTATGGTAGAGCCAAGATGCCTCGTCAGAGGAAAATGTGCTACCGAAATTCTTCCGCCAATAATCGGCTTTAGCCTCTTCAAAGTAGCGACTATCATCCTCGATTAATTCACTCTCAAAGATCACACAGCTCTCAAAGGCAAACTCTCGTAGCATCCTTTCGCAGAAAGAGTGGATCGTAAAAACGGAGGCTTGATCAAATGTTGCCAGAGCTAACGCCACCCGTCTTAGCGTGAGCTCGCGGCCGGTGCCTCCATAACGCCGGTCAATCTCTTTCAACAGCTCACTCTCAAATTCATCTGCAGCTTCACCCCCACTTAGCGCTTGACGCAGATGGGTCAACCTTAAGCGGATACGCTCCTTAAGCTCCGCAGTGGCAGCGCGGGTGAAGGTAATCGCTAATATTTCTTCAAGCCTGCGGTCATCCAACACAATCAAGCGGCAAATCAGCGAAGTTAATGCGTAGGTCTTGCCGGTGCCGGCGCTTGCTTCAATCAGGAGACGGCCGTCCTTAGGAAGCGGCGCTAGAGCATTAAACTCTGCGGTTTGCACAGGCACTCTCATGCCGCACCTCCCTTGGCCTTATACTTTGTCGCACTGGCTGGTTTTTCTTCGACTAAAATCGCATTTAACATGGGTTCAAAAACCCTTAGAGCATAGGTCTCAAAGGAATCCGCTACGTCCGGATCGTAAAGTAGGCGCTGTGCCTCTCCCGCATAACAATACTGAACGTAAGCATCATTCACTTCATCCGTAGAGAGAGATGCAGTTTTGGGAGCGCCTTTAGCTTTAAGACGACTTGTGGCGAAAGCATAAGCACCGGCAGGAAAATAAGGAATCGGCTCCTGCATTCCAGCCCGGCAGAGCTTCATCAAATCTAAAAGAAGTTGACGGGCTTGTTCGGAGTCAAGCGGAATAAACTCCACCAGCTGCGCTTCTTCCTTTCCGGGTTTCAGCCTTACAAACAGAGAGCGCACGTGCGCGCCGCTGGAAGCTGCGGCAGAAAGAGCCAAATGCAAAGCCCAGACCTCGACGTAATCTTTGGGCTGAATGACAGTAGCGCGGCAGTTAATGATCAAGCGGCCCTGCGGAGTGTCATAATAATCAACGCCTCCGAGCAGCTCTTCATCTTGACCTAGACTAAGTTGCAAGATTTGCCGAGCGAAAGTCAGGTGCGGCCTTACAGCTACTAGCCGGGCTTCAATTTTGGCGGCCACCAAAGCGGCCTGGCCTGCTATTTCGTCAAACACCGCTTTGGAGAATCCGCCAAGCGGTAGAGCGCCGTCCGCCACGGCTAACTCCAGATCGTCGCTTTGAGCGCTATCGTCACACGCCGGGTCCTCTGCCATAAGCACCCTCCGCAAACGCCGCGCAAGAATAGTTTGTCTTAAATCGTACGCCTCTAAACTGTCTAGTTCGATCGGCTCGCAGTCTAGCGCCTCTCGCTCTGTAGAAAACGTGATGCCAAACTTCCGGCACAGGGACCGGTGCGGTGCCTTAAGGAAATCAATCAATGCTTTTATTTCAAGCGGTTCTGGTTTGGCGATAGAAACGGGGGCACAGTTAATTTCGTTTTGATGGTTGGACCTAAAGCGCGGCCGCGGCTTCGGAGACTGTCCTCTTTTGCGGCTAAGCGCCGCCTCGTAGGCCAAGCTTGAATAGGTCGAAAGCTCACTGCCGGACTTAAAATAGCAGCTCGAAAATGGTAGCAGACCGTGACGCACTACCAGACGGTCCCGTAAACTTGTCGCGGCGTTTTCTGCTCCTGGTGCTACACAGAAAGCCCCCTCTACCGCCTCAATCAGTTCGCTCACCACAATCGAAGGTGGCAAGTCTTGATTTGAGTGAGTATCAAGCGCTACACAAGTCAACGCCATGCTCTCGCGCGCAGAGAGTAAGGTCTCAAGGAATAAAAAACGATCCTCGTCACTTAAGACCCGGTCTCCGCGCTGATAACGCGCCGCCACTAGATCAAAGCTGGGTTTACGATCCTGGCGTGGGAAAACGCCCTCGTTCAAACCCATCAGGATTACTACCTTAAAGGGGATGGTTCGCATCGGCTTTAAAGCGCAAACCGTTACCTTGCCGCTTATAAATGCGCGCGCCGAATTAGAAGCTTCCGTCAGGCCGTCTGCTAAAAGCCTCCGGTAAGCTATCAGCCCAATCTCTCTCTCGCTGAAACCACCCCCTGCATCATCTGCGCTTAGCACTAGCTGTTGGGCAACCGCCAGAATCTCTCGCTTGACGCTAAGCGTGTCATCATTTTCCGCGATAAGTTTATCAAAGATGTTTCTTATTAATGCCGCCCACTCCGAAATGCTATGAGCGCGGCGGAGCTCGCTCACAATTTCCTTTAACTCCGATAAGAACGAAATCAAGGCATCAAGGCTTGCAAGCCCAAGGCCGTATGTGCCCGTGATCGGCCGCAACTCGGCAAACATCCCTTGGCTTCGCTCCATGGCAACACCCAGTAGCAGCCGATCAAGACCCCACTGCCAGCTATGACTCCTAAAAGCGCCGAGTCCGTCGCGGTCTGCCTCGTCCCAGCCCCAACGAACTCCGCTCTCACTTAGCCGCGCCTGCAGTGATTCGTAGTCCTGAGGCTTTAAGCCGAATTTGGCCATAACCGTCTCGTGGCCCAAAATATCCATAACCAATGAGAACTCAAAGCGCCTAAAGGCCAAATCAAGTATGGAAAAAAATAAATTGGCCGTTGTTTCTTCCCGCGCCAGCGGCAGATCCGCCAAGCTGCACGGGATTCGAGGATCAGCGCCGAAAACACCCGCAAAATAGGGGGCGTAATCCTCCACTTTCGGCGACATCACCACCACATCACGGGGGCGTAGGCTGGGGTTGGCGTCAAAAGCCGCAAGGATCAGATCGCGGGCAACCTCAACTTCGCGCAGCGGGGAGTGGCAGAAATGTATGCTAAGGGATCGGTCAGAGGGAGAGACCTGATGCTTTACGATCTTATCTCCCGGCTCGCCTGCTCCGTAGCGTAAATTTAAAATATCGGATTGAAGCAGCTTAAGCAGAGTGTTATTGCCCGAGCCATTTGATAACAACGGATCCCTAAAGGCGTCTCCTAAA
>JAAYZI010000160.1 GCA_012514925.1 Deltaproteobacteria bacterium
CCACTTTTTTTTTATGATAATCGCACTGGTAACATAGTGTAATCACCTAATTTAATATTCATGTGAACGGATACCATGAATAAGATAGGCCGTACCAACTGTATAATCTTACATTTTATGCAAATACCAGGCCGCCCAAACCTCCAATGGCAAAAGGATCTAATGACCACTCCGGGATTTCATTCCCTGAAACTTCATTTGCGATTGGTGGATGCTTCAATTTGGTTTAACACCACCGCCACGGCCTCGAACAAGCTCTCCGGAATTTGCTGGTCAAGCTCTAGGCTGTTTAACGCCCTGGCCAGATTACGGTCCTCCACCACCGGCACGCCAAAACGATGCGCAGTTTGCACAATTTTTTCCGCAATCAGATCTTCTCCCTTAACTTCCACACTTGGCGCGCCATCCTGGCCCGGAAGATACGCCAAACCAACTGCAGTTCTATATCTTCTTTTCGTTGAACTCATTTTCATCTCCCGGCTGCCCTAACGCTGCCTCTACACCCTTTCCCTGCCCCTGGTCTCTATCCACGCTGATGCGCGCCTCCAAATGGGCTGGATTGCGGCGATAAAAAACATCTCTAACCATGGCGTGTAAAGCCGAAATCACGGTCGGACGATCAGCGATCCGTAGCGCCACTTGAGCCGCTAAACCCCTCTGCCAAAAACGCGGTTCAATACTCACACCTAATATTTCAATCTGGGGCCACGCAGATCTGACTTTTTGCAAGACCTCTTGAGCTGCAGACAACGAGGGCAGCAAGTCAAGATTCACAACCAAAATCTGCGCCACCGTATCTGCGTACTGAATCAGGTGCAGCAGCTCATCTTCTTGCGAAACCACCTCTAGAGGAATGCCTAAGGCTTCCAGCGGTCCCTTTAACAACAGCTCCGCGTTTTCGGGAGTGTCCCAAGCCAAAGCTCTCACAGCCTGGGTGGATTCTTGTCCCTGCGCTACTTTGCCGTCTGCATCCGCAGCTACATCTTCCCGCGCCAGGGCTGCCGGCAAATAAACACTAAAGACCGAACCTTCTCCCTTAGTACTATGAGCCGTAAGCAAACCCTCATGCTGCTTCAAAATAGAATAGCTCAGGGAGAGCCCGAGGCCACTCCCTTCTAAGCCGATGCCAGTTCGAAAATCCACATTTTTAGTGGTGTAAAAAGGCTCAAAGCAGCGGGCAATTTCTTTAGGATCCATTCCTCGGCCGTTATCGATCACATCAATGCGCACATAGGGACCGGAAGAGAGCTCCGGATCAATTTCACCGGGAGCAAGCATCAGACTTTGGGCGATGATTTTTACCTCTCCCAAGCTCTCATCCGAACTGATCGCCTCCACTGCATTTACGACCAGATTCGCTATAACTTGCTGAATCTGCCCACTGTCAGCCACAACCTCTGGAAGATTTTCATCAATTCTGACCTCAAAATTAATTTTCTCTCCAAGCAAAGATCGGTAAAGATCACTAGAATCCCGCAATAAATCTCCGATTGAAGTCGGTCGAAAGGCCAGACTGCCCTGACGTGTTAGTGTCAACATCTGTTTAATCAAGCGCGCTCCCTTAGCGGCCGATTCGATAATTTGATGTGCCGCCCCTACCAGCATCTCGTCGCCTTCATTTTTTGAAAGCTGGACTTCGATTAGAGAAGCCTGCCCCATTACGGCCTGCAACAGGTTATTAAAATTATGAGCTACCCCCGAAGCTAACAATCCGGCCATACGCATCTTGTCGGCATCCGCCATTTTAGCCTCAAAACGCCGTGCCAAAATCACGGTTGCCATCTCATTGCACATGCTGCTTAGCAAAGTTAGACGCCTCTGCGCGAAGAAAAAAGAGGGGGATAACGGCTCCGCTACGAGCACCCCAACCACCTGCCCCAAAGAAACCAGGGGCACGATTAGGTAGGTTCCAACCCGTAGACGCCCTAATAGCCGCTCTAACCCTGAACAATCCGACTGCTTGCCGCCCTCTACTACTACGGCGCGCTTCTCCCGTAAGGCTTCATCCAAAAAATCATGGCGGTCTTCGAGCGCAATCTGCAAATTTGAAATTCCCCTGCGCATTCCCGGCCCAATGCCGCCTTGACCCACTAAGTGGGTGCCCTGTTCATTAAGAGTGGCAAACCAAATACGTTTGCAGGCGAGCTCCTCTTGAATAATCGGAAAGGCATGCTCCCCGATCTCACGCGGGCTGATTAGCTTCGCTAATTCACGGCTAAGACGGTAAAGCGCCGCTAGAGAACCAGCCTGGCGCTTCTCTGCAGCAAAATGTTCAGCTTGATGAATCACCAGCGCAAGCTGCCGCGAAGCCGCCTGGACTAGTTCGAAATCAACTTCAGAAAAACGCGCGGTGCGCCGACCCGCCAGGAGAATCGCTCCCAAAACCCTCAGCTCTTGATTACGATCTTCGTACATGAGAGGCATTATAATTACGGATCGCAGCCCCTCTTGCCTCCATATTTCAACCACGGCCCGCCGATCATTTTGTACGTTTTCAATCAACATACCACGGCGCTCCCCAATCGCTTTGCGCAGCAGAGTATGCTGCATCATGACCTTTGAAACCGCTTCAAGGTAAGACTGCGACATACCCTGCGCCGCCACGATCTCCATAAAATCAGATTCCTCGTCATAAAACACAGCGAAACCACCAGTCGCGGAAGTCGCTTTGATCAGGGCGCGCAAACCACGCAGCGCCAACAAGGCCGGATCGACATTCACCTGCAAGGAACGGGAGATCTCGTATAGCGCCTCCAGGCGACGGCGCTGCGTCAAAAGCATGCTTTCACTCTCATGCTTGTCGCTAACATCCAGACCAAACCCCTCCCAACCGGCAAAGCGACCATCTGCTTCAAAGCGCGGAATCGCGTTCAGCAAAACCCACTTGGTCTCGCCGCTGACACGGTTACGCACCCGAATTTCGGAGCTGATCTGCTGGGCACCACCGCCAGCCTGCCGTAACTGCCGCCGCAATGAACGCAAATCGCCTGGCTCAAGCAGACGCTCCCAGATCGACGCATCATAAAGCATCGAGTCGGCCGACATGCCGAAAATTCTATCGGTATCTCCCAAAATATCGGTAATACGCAGATCCTGATCCGTGCGAATAATAATCAAGTTGCCGTACTGCATAAGGCGCATTGATCGCAACTTGGCTTCATCCAACTTGACGCGATAAAGACTACCGGCCACCACATCCGTAATGATCATCATAATGCGGTCAGCCTGTAACCCCGACGATTCAACCAAAACCAACACTTGCGTATCTAGTTTGGAATTATGGAGCTTTAGATCCAGCAGAAACTCGGTGCTCTTATTCTCTCCTGATAACACTCCTTTTAGGCGCCTTACAGCCTCACGGCACGCCACATCTGTTAAGAGATCAAAGATTGATGCGCCTTCTAGCTCCTCTGCCTTGCTGCCAGTCAATTCCTCAGCCTTGGAGCTGGCATAAGAAATGGTGCCGTCCGCTTGTAACTCCATCACCACCAGCAGCGGAGAGTCACCACCCAAACCCTGTGTAGCAGACATCACGTCTGAACTTTCGTCGACCCCAGCGGGCTTCGTGTTGAATTTTTCCAGGAAAAGAGCCGCGCTCTCTCCAATCTGCAAAAGCACCTCGGCGTCATGCCTCGACCAACGCCGTTTTCGCGCAGTATATAAACACTCGATCCAACCGCAAGGCTTCCCAAAGAGCAGGATGGGAACCGCACCCCATGAAAGCACAGAGTGTGCGGCCAAAGCCTTGGAAAGTGGCGCAGGAACATGCCTTAGGGCAATTTCACTCAGAAAAAGGGGCAAGTATAACAAGTCACCCCCGCACTCGATACGGCCATTCTCAAAACTCAAAACGCTTGAGGTCTCGCGTAAGGTTCCGGCTCGCAAAAAAAATTCATCTACGCTTAAGTATGGCGCATGGAATACGACCCTTACCTGCTCACACTTCAGCAAATCCGCCGTAAGACCCGCTATTTTGGCGGCTACTTCGGAGGCGCTGCTCAATGTGGAAAGTTCTTTCTGCCAGATGGCTGATATATCCAATCCATCCTGAAACGACATGCCTGCCTGAGCTAAACTACTTCTCTACTACGATCACACGCGCCCTACGCACCCGCGCCACCAAATCCTGCTGCATTATGGATTCATGCATCACACGACGCGCGGATTTATGGTGCGGATCCCCCTCCAATTCTTTATGCTCCCGCCGCAGCTCTTCATGCGACATGGAAAGCTCCTTGAAAAAAGATCTGCGGCGTATCAAGTACTCGAGGACTCCAAGCCCAAAAAGAACTCCAGCCATAAGAAGCAGCATAGCTAAATACCAGCGCTGATAGGCCTGTACAAGTTGCTCAACAGGAAGAAAGAACATTTGTTTTGCATCCTGCAATAACGCGCCTAGAAAATGGAAGAAGCAAAAAAAGAGCACAAGCAGGTTCAAAATTTTAAGCCACCCGCCCTTTAGCCCCTCCCAAATTTTCTTAAAGCCGTTGCTCACATCAAAGCGCGAGGCCTTAGGCGCCAGCAGCGCAGATTCAAAACGAAAACCAACCTGTAAAATCTCAACTATCGTGCCCACGGCACAGCCACAGAGCAGACTACCTACGCCGATTTTTACAAGCTCGCCCCAAGCAAGCCAAAGACTCTCAAACGGGTACCTAAATCCCTCAAGTAGTAGATATTCTAACAGCATTTTATTTTTTACCAAACAGGCGCGAGTAAGAAACAGGCCAGCCAGTGCCGTCCCTGCAACACTACATGCCTGCGTAACAATTTGACTTTTAAGAACTTTTCCTTCTTTACGGGCTTTTTCGAGCTTTTTTTTGCTAGGCTTAAATGGTTTATTTTCTGACATATAGACGGGACCCCCTAACCCAGAAAGGCCCGCCCCAAGCTAGTGCATAGAGTAATGAGCTGACCGGACCAATCATCATGAACCAACACCACTAGGAGGAGCAACCCCACATAGCTCTTTAACTGAAATGAGTCGCCATAGAAGTTTGCTCCGGGCAAAATCTTGGAGAGCCCTCCTACCAAGCAATCACTAAGCAGAAAAACCAACGCCAGAGGCAAAAACAGGGCGACCGTCCCGGTGAAGGCAAAATCCAGCACAATCAGAAGTCGCATCCCAATCTCCGGAAGCCGCGTTAACAGATCCTCGGAGCACGGTAGGATGGCGAAGCTTTGTTTAAGCGTTAAGACCACCCTTTCCAAAGCTCCACTTATAAGCAGAGTCGCCCAAACCATAAGCTTTGAACAAACTGCCAACTGGGATTGCTGAATATCTGAAAGTGGATCGTAAAACGATGCAAGGTTTTGACCTCGACCGCTATCAAAAAGCTCCCCTAACATTCCACCTGCCTCAACCGCTATTGCAAATGGTAACCCAACCAACACACCGACCAAGAAATTAGCTGATAGTGCGACTAAACCATCTGAAGACGATCCTCCCGCAAAAGACGCTAACAGCGCTCCCAAAACAAGCGCAAACATGACCCTACGCAAACAACTCTCTAGTACAGAGCCAAAGGGCAGCAGCGCCAAAACTCCCAACGACCTAAAGAATGCCGCCCAAAATCCCGCCAACCAATTCTCTGAAAGCCAAAACATTAGAGCCTTCCAAGATAGGCTAAACTTCCCAAAAGCTCGCGCATCAATCCTGCAACCTCCTCCCTATACCAACCTGCGCATAGCGCCACGATACACGTAACAACTGCAAACTTAACAAGATAGCCGAGGCTCTGCTCCTGTATTTGCGTTGCTCCCTGCAGCACCGCCACTACTAGGCCGGCTATGGTAGCCGCTAAAAGCGGCAGCCCCGAACCAAGAATCACCAGCCAAAAACAACGCTGTAACAGCTCGGCAAACATATCCCCCTCTTAGAACTGATACGAATTAATGAGTCCCTTGGTCAGCAGCAGCCAACCGTCGCAAAATACAAACAGAATCAACTTAAGCGGCAAAGAGATCATGACCGGACTGACCATATACATTCCCATACCGACCAAAATATTAGCTACGATCAGGTCCACCACTAAAAAGGGAAGCAGCAACACGAACCCCATCGCAAAGGCCTCTTTCAATTCGCTAAGAATAAAAGCCGGCACCAACACACTAAGGTCGACTGATTCCTGCCGCTGGTCCTGGGCGGCGGGCTTAAGCTCTGTCAGAGCTGCAAGCTCCCCCGCGCCTGCGTGCTTGGAAAGGAACTTAGACCAGGGTTCAATCAGAGCCGATAGCGGCTTCAGGTGCTTTGCCTGAGGGTCTTTTAACAGCAGCGCAAAATCAATGTCAGCGCTTACGCGACGCGTCTCTTCCAAAACGGGCGCCATCACAAAAAAAGACATCGCCAGAGAGAGTGCCATTACCACAAGACCGCTCGGCACCTGCTGCGCTCCGAGTCCGCTCCGAAACAGTCCGAGTACGACACTGATTTTTATGTAAGAGGTCACTAACCCCACTAAGATCGGCACCAGCGCCAGCACCAGCGCACAGATTAGAAATGAAATTGGATTAATATTTTGCACTCCTGGCGCCCTCCTTGCGCTTCCTACTCCCCCATACTCCCTGCAGTGGTTAGTTAGCTCTTAGGCTCCTCCAGAGCCAAAGCGTCTCCCTGCTGCGCTGGCTGCCGATCCAATACAGAAAAGCATCCATCGCCAAGACCCACCAGATTCAAACGCTGCTGATACTCGATCAGAATCAACCAATTGCGCGGAGCGATTTGGACACGCTGTACCACCTTAAAACCTTCTCTGGGCTGAAGCGGCGTCTGAGCCCTGCGTTTAAACCGAAGCAGTAGGTAACCTGCTGCCATGATCACAAACAGAAAAAAAAGTCCGCGCCCGCCCGCGTAGGACCAAGCCCCTGCCATGTCGCCAAAGTGTCCCATTTATCCAACTCCTGCCGCTGAAACTCTAATTTCACTCACTGTCAAGCCGCACTCCTCTAAGGCTTCCGCAATTTTTTTCTTATCTTGCCAAACCACCCTGCTATCACGCTGATACTCTGGAGTGATTTCAATCTTGACGCTGCCCACACCGTTTCTGCAAATGCGCAGCTGCAGTTTTCGTCCAAGGCTGGTGATGTAATCCAGAACCACCCCGCTGCTGGACTCCTCTTCCCAGGCACAGACCGCCTGAATGCGGGCTTTTAACTCTTGTAAAGACGATATCTGCGAGAAGCTGCTCTGCGGCGAGGAATGTGTAGGTCCCGCATCTTGTTGCTCTTGAGAAGATGTCGCGGTGTGGCCCTCTCTAAATCCGCCTTGTGAATCGGACGACCCCCAGGCCACCCCCAATTGGAGGAGACCGTCCATGCTGATAGGCTGGCTCCCAATTGCATGTCCCTCCCCTACTACTTCCACCTCAGATTCTTCGGATTTCCAAGCCGGTTTTGTTTCAGTGGAATCCGTAGACTGCATAAATACCGCGCGACTCTCAAGCAAAACTTCGGCCTGCTTATGTTCGCTGCGGGATGCCGCGATCTTCCGAGCACCTGCCAGCAGCCCCTGATGTTTCTCAAGCTTGGCTTGCTCTGCGCTGATACGCTCAAGTAGGAGCTGCTGCTCACTTTTGACCTGAGCAAACCGTCGATTCACGCAGCTCAACTTGTCTTTTTCTAGTTTTAATTTCTTTTGAATCGCCAAGGCATTATGTAGGGTCAACTTAGGAGACGAGTCTTGCCGGGTCTGATCGAGAAGTCGTTGCTTAACTTTGCTGAAAACTTGTTTTTGCGCGCACAATTTCCGCTGCTCGCTATCAGCCAAAGCTTTGATCCGCTCACAGCTTTTTCGCATCTCAGCCAAAGCAGCTTCGAGACGTCTCTGTGATTGTTCAATTCTTGCAGTGTCTTCCGCTTCCATGCGCCCCTGCTCCTAAGATGGATTCTGAAATTTTCGCACCGTAGCCAGCATACTTTCGGCGGCCTTAGATACTAGCTCAACCTGCAGGTGTAGCTGACTGGCCTTAATCTGATAGAGTAAAAGCTCGCGAGGGACAAAATTATGACCGGATGCCACACGGTGCTGTAGCTGGACGATCTGCTGATGAAGATTGGCGCTTGGCCACACTAGTGTTGAGAGGCTCTCTTTAGTCTTCTGTAGGGTTTCCTTAAAAGACTTGCCACCTGGCGCCTCAACTGTAAGCGCGCCGCCTTGCCGCAAAGCCGAACCTCCCGACCCCGCATGTACCGAACCTAAAGCTGCCACAGCCATAGCCCCTCCCCGAAAATTCATTTAACAGCTCTATCTTCGGGAAAAACGGGGAAAGGTTTACTGTTTATTTAGTCCCTGGTCCCTGTATCCATTCAAGGGTCATCGCCTGGCACGGATTCTTTGCGATTGCTTAGATCTCCCAGTAGCGCCACTACCGCAGCGTTAAAGCTGCGTTGCTGACGGATGAAGTCCTTAAGGAGTACCCTAAGTGCGGGATAAAGCATGCGTTTCAAGGCTACAATAATAGGGCCAACCAGTGGACGGTGCGACTTTATCTCTCTAAGCCGAATGTCTACATCCCAGAGTTGGCACAAAGAACGGAGCTGGTGCAGAGTGTGGTCCGACACCTCCAAACGCCCCGGACTGATATTAAGGTTCATTCTGGCAATGTAAGCGACATCACCCTGTGAGTACTTTCCAGCGCGCACAGCCGCTTCAACTTTCTGGTCCAGCTCACTCTCGAGCAGAGGGTCATCCGCGCCGGCTACTTTAATCCACATATAGGTATCCGCATACTCTGTTAAACAGCTCTAACTACATTTGCTCTCGAAGCGCACGATCTTCTTAGTGTTGCTCTTAACCTTGCGTCCCTCAGACTTAACCCCTCTATCGACCCGTACTATTTTCTTCAGACGGGACTCTGCAGCTCTTTGGCACTCTTTCAGTGTCTTCAAACAAGCTCCGGTACTTGGCAGCTGGTTCATAAGACGCTTTACTATCCGTTTGTTATACTTAGTCATTAGCTTAGACTGCTTGGTAACAAGATCCAAACCTGACGAAGCCACATCCACCGCAACACAGAACTCAACTGAAGAGCAGTTCAGCACTGAAGTAGGTAAGGCCTTAAGCGCCTCCACCGCCTTACGATAAGCCTCGCGCGCCTGTTTCAGCACCTTGGCTCTAAACTTCTCATCTAGCTTGTCGTTCATCAGGTTACGCCTGATTTTTCTAAACTGCCGACGCAAATGCAATTTAACCGCAGCGTACTGACCGCTTTGATCAACCGATTTGCATCCCAGACAGGACCGCCCGTCACCGCCACATACTCCACACCTATCCTCGACCTTGGTGCTGCCGCACTTTTTATCGCAGCCGGACGGTCCGGGAAGGTTGCATCCACAGCCAAGGTCAACTGCCGGGCCAAACGGCTCGCCCGCGCAATCTAAGCAAGACGTACCGTCACCCTCACACACCAAGCACTGATCTACTTTGGCATCGCCGCAGTACACACCACGACAATCCAAGCAAGAGCTGCCATCGCCGCCGATCACGCCACACTCGTCGATTATCAAACGCTTCTGAAAACGAATTCCAATCAGAACGACACCCGGAGGAGCGCCAAAAAGTGACACGTCCAATCCCAACGAGGCCGGATCTCCCATATCCATAAGCTCAATCGGCCCTAAAAGTTCACCCTCGTCAATCACGTTCAAGGAGTACACGCCGGTAGGATCGGGGGTCTGGTAGTAAGTCTGCCCAGCACCTAGATCTCCAAGCACGGCGATTCTGCTCGGCGTCTGGTTAAGGATATCTTCCGCGTAGCTCCCCCAGCTCCTATATTCGTTGTTTGTGGAGCTTACGCTCTTTGCCTTAACTTTGCCGTAGACGCCCAACTCCGCCGCTCCTGAATCATTACTGTCGGCGAAGCGGATCGCATAGAGTGCTTTTTTGTCGCTGGCTGTTAAAATGTCATCGTCAGTTAGATTAATAAACAGATCTCCCCAACCAACATTGCCGTCTGGCACCCTCTCTGAGGGTTTATCATGAGTGAATCCAGTCAGGGGTAAATTTCCCGCGATCACGATCTCAACCTGGTTCTGTGTTTCCCGAGTAGCTAGCGCGTATATCTCATAAATGCCTTCGTCTCCGTTGCTATCGTCAGCGGAATCCAGGGAGTACTGCCATCCGGCTCTATCCGGCTGAGTCTTACAAACAACCTGCGCAGTACTGTCATTGAAGCACTCAGACGCCACACTTAAAATAGCGCCGCACAACACGTCCCCACACAGTTCCTCAGCGGAATCTGGGAGTCCAAAAGCATCTAGGCATCTTCCAAACAAAAAACTCACTGTTACGGCCAAACAAAATCCAAAACTACGTACAGTATTCATTGGCTCACTCCCTGATTAACATTGGAAAAAGGCTCCTGGATCCTACTTACAATTGCTTTCCAGATCAAGGCTAAAATAAAACAGCGCCCCAAATCCCCCCCCTAACGGAGACTATTATCCCTGCAACGAACCAAGATAACACGCAAAACCAAGACAGCCCCTAAGCGTAAGCGGTTACAATGTGTATGATTTCTCATATAAAACGTAAGGTCATCCAATCTGGTACGACCTAATATTGGCTTTAATAAAAGCCCGGGTTAGCAAAGCCTTTCTGATGATGGCTGACGGTGGCGCAGAGTCTTCACTTTCTCCAGAGAAAGTAAAATTCATGCAAACAGATACCATCACACAGACAATATTAGATTTCTCATATAAAACGTAAGGTCATCCAATCTGGTACGACCTAAATATTGGCCTTGTCGC
>JAAYZI010000161.1 GCA_012514925.1 Deltaproteobacteria bacterium
CTAGTGAGCCGTAATGGATGGAGGGACGGGGTGGTGATTGCGGCGCTACGAGAGAATCGCTGTCTAATCTTTGATGAGTTCCCGCATTTTAAGCAGTGGCATATGCTAAACAGCCTTATGACTGCATCTCCTGGTCAGTCCTGGTATTTTGCAGATAATGATGAATGGATCGATATCCCCAAGAACTGGCGCATGTATTTTACTGGTAATATAGGCTCTCGTCACGGTGGTTACTCGACTGCAGAGAAGATGGCTTCACGGGTGGCGGGGATGGTATTGGAGGTGGATTATCCCTCTAAGCGCACTGAGCTTACCACGGCCTTGGCCCTGATTTGCGACCGTGACGGCAACATTTTGCTAGATAAAAACGATCAGGCTAAGCTTTTTGTGTTGGTAAACGACGTCTTCCCCAAGCTTCGCGCCCTGATTACCAATGAGAAGCACACTGTGCCGCTCTCATATCGTACTCTGCAAAATCTTGCAGAAAAATTGGTGCAGCGCCACGACCCAGAGACTGGCGCGCCGACGCCACGCGCCCGCGGAACAAAGAGCTTTGATCAGGCCCTGTTGGAAGAAGTTTTGGACAGTTACGCTCTGTGGGATAATCGCAAAATAAAGGGTAATATTGTGGACATTATGACCAGTGTGGGGCTGCTGCTTGATGATTCCGTAAAGGAGCGGGTGCTACCTTATATTAATCCTCAGATCTACGAAGAGCGTAAGGAGATATTCAGCAAAATGAAGGGGGACTTTGATAAAGTGACGGCGGCACTGCGCGGCTATGCCGATGGGGCTCAGATATCCGCAAACACCCTGCCTCAGGTCTTTTGATGCGTAAAGTGGAGCAGAGTGTTTGAGGATAAAACAGAAAAGCAGAAAAGGGGTGCAGAGTCTGGGGTTCAGCCTAAGCGCTTAGAGCGCATTGAAGATTTAGTCTCGAGTGAATTCCTTCAAGCGATTGCTGAGCAGGCGGAACAGTTCCGTTTTCTGCCTGATTACAACCTGCCTCCTGATCGCACCGGTTACACTGACATTGATACGCACACTATTTATTACAATCCTCTCCTTATTAAAGGCATACCAGAGATCGGCTTAAAACCCTGGTCCAAGAAGGATGTGCTTGGCTTTTGCTGCCATGAGGCAGGACATCACATTAAGCAGGTGCTGGATTATGGTTCGGGGATGGTACGAACACTAAAAGAGCTTGAGATCCCAGAGGCCTATTGCGGTGATCTTAAAGCCGAGCAGCGTTTTGTGATGGCGCTTCGCTCTCACCTTCAGGGCGCCCTGCTGGATATCTGGCTTGAGAGCTACATGAGTCGCCCCCCGCATTTTGTCGTTAAGGATGCGATTGATGAATTTCAGCTTGGAAAAGGAGAGCTTAAAAATTACCGCGCGATGCCGGCACCGGACCAATTCCTGCAGTTCGTGCTGCGTTCTAGGCGTATGGGGGACGAGGGCTTTGCCCAAAAACTCTCCGAACCGGTAGCGGAGGCCTACCGGAAGATACAGAAGAGCGGCGCACTGAAAGCGGTGATGGACCTTGGCGCTTTTCTAAACCCTTTCGCCTCGCCTGGCGCGCTTAAGCGCGAGATTGATCGTAAGGTTAATGCCTATCAAGAATATTTCCTGCCTGAGTACCTTAAGCTCATGGAGCATGAAATCGAGGAACGAAAAGAGAAGAGACGTCAAATGAAAGGAAATGACGGCGATGGCAGGCAGCGCGGTGGGTCATCTTTTACAAAGAGCGTGCCGCTTACCAAGGAGGAGGAGCAGGAGCTAATAGCCCAGATCTTAGAGGAGTTGGAGAGAGCCGCTAAGGAGTGGGAAAGTAAGGCACCCACAGAGGGAGAAAAGCGTCAGACTGAGGAGCTGGGGAAAGAGATTTTTGAGCTCTTAGAGATGCGCGCTCAAGCTGAAGTAGGAAATGAAAATAATCCCGAGCAGGAGTGCCTTGGGCCTGATCTGGAGGGGTTAGAGGCGCTAAGCGCCATGTTTGAACGTTTTTTACGCGAATCAAGTCGGGTTAGGCGTCGCAGTTTAGCAGAGGCCATACAGGTCAGCCCGGAATCGGTAAGGACTTGGGAAATTATCCGTGAGAGGTACCAAGATGAAATTAACTCCTTATCCGAACAGTTGGCGGACGTTTTTCTTGAGGACCGCCGCTGGCACCGGGAGTATATGCGCCGCGAGGGAGAGATCGTTCCCGGTTTAGAGTATGAGACCATGGCGGCGCTGTTTTCGGGTCAACCTGATCCAGATACAAAGTTTATCTCTGTGCAGGTGCCTGAGTTTTTGGAGCTTGAGGTGGAGTGGATTGTGGATACCTCTGGTTCGATGACTGGGGAGCCGATTGCTGAATCAGTGGCGCTGGTGGTGGTCGTAACCGAGGCGTTAAAGAATGTGCGAGAGAGTCTGGTGGCGGAGGGGCTGGCGGAAGAAGAGGAGCAGCCGCTGCGCGTGGGAGCCACCAAGTTTAGCGCGGCACCTAAGAGGGTGAGCGAGCTTAATGATCCGCTCACTCCTGAGAAGGAGTTGACGATGGTGCATCATCTCAGCATGACAGGGGGTGGCACTACTGAAACTGAAAGTTTGGAGATGGTCTACAAGGGCATGAAGCTTCGCGCTGATAATGTACTTAAAATTATGATTATGCTTTCCGATGGTGCGGGAGACCGAAAGGGGGTTTGGCCGATTGTACGACAGGTTGAACAAGACGATCAGGTGATTTTTCTAGTAGCTTCTTTAGCCAATACAGACAAAGGCCGGGCGATAATAGAAACTTATGCACAGGCGTTGATTAAGTCTCCGGAAGAAACTAACGTGTCAGTCTTGGTGTGCCAAGAGCTGCAGGAGATTCTGCCTGCTGTGGCAAAGTTTATACGCGACCAAGTTGAGAAACGAAGGCGAGAACGTTAGTTTGGATGTTTTTCCACCCCTTGATATATAAAGGGGTGGAATTACCCGTAGATATGCTTTTCATTTTCGAACTGCCGCATGGTTTCATTGATTGAATCCTCAATCTCATCAACTGCTGATTCTCCACCGAACCCAACCAGTTGCGCCAAAGCCAAGATCTTTTCGATGTCCTTGGGATACCCAGGCGGACTGCCGATGGAGGCTGCGTGGGTCATCAGCTCTGCCATCTGAACAATCGCCGTTTTTTCGTCTTGTTCCGATTCGAGTTTAGAACCCTCAAATGTATCTTTGTAGTGTAAAATCACTTGGCAGGTTTCCGCCGAAAAATTCCATTTTTTGGCGACTAAAGCTCCAATCAGAGGATGAGCGAATCCAAACACGATCTGTTCGGCAGTAATATAATCCAAGCCCTTGTCTTTAATAAGGGCCAGTACCTGCCGGTACTGACGCGCCAGCTCATCCTGAGAGAGGAATACGATCTGTCCCAAACTGTGCAGCAGCCCCAGTAAGAAAATCTCTTCGAGATATCTTTTCTTCATTTTTTTTGAGAGAGAAGTAGCACACATAGCAGTCGCCATGGAGTTCTCCCAAATTAGCCGCTGCGTAGATCCAAAACTCTTGCCCATTTGACGCAAGGTTGCGGCTACGATTATGCCTTTTAGCGCTTTGAAGCCTATAATCATAATGGCTTGGTTTAAGGTCGATATCTCGCGTTGACGGCAAAACATTGCGGAATTGGCGATTTTTAAAACACGCGCAGCCAAAGCGGTGTCGCTTGATAGCAGGTCCGTTAGTTCTTGAGCCGTGGTGGAAGGATTCTCAACCATCTGAATTGCGCGTGAAGCCACATGCGGCATAGGCGGCAAATCCCCGACCCAAGCCACAATTTCACGCCAATCTTTGCCTGGGGACAATCTGCCCTCAAATTCTTTGGGCGCTTGTTCTTGATGCTGATTCATGAATTGACGGTCCCTTATAAAATTCAAATCCGAAGTGCGTTGCCAACTGGATCGGAGTAAAACCTCTCCACATAAAAGCCAAACAACGAGCCTTTAGGATATAATCCAGCGAGTCAGGCTTCAAGCATACTTCCCGCAGCTGCGTAAATTAATCGGCACTTCCGGAAAGTCGGTTGAGTGCACATATAAAGACAATATAAACAAGCCGTTAGACAGCGAGGCTTGATGTTAAGTTGTTTTCCGTCTGGTCCGATAATACTGAGGAGGGAGGCAAGAGGTGCCAGGTTGTGCCGCTTTGCCGTACAGGCGCGCCTTGAAGCGCGACGAATTCTTTATTGGGAGATAGTTATGGAAAATTACGAGACCTCGATTGTTGGAGAAAAGGGGTATATTAAGGTCAGCAGAGATCTTGATTCTGAGCAATCAGGGGAAGCATTGAGGCGGGCTTTTAATCAAATCTATGAACAAGGCAAGCGCACAATCGTTTTAGACCTGCAAGACGTGCAGATCATCAACAGTTATGGGATCGGTAAGGTTTTGATGTGCTACAAGCACTTAAAGGCCGAAAATGGGGTGTTGATGGTCAAGCCTCTACAAGGTTTTGTAAAAGAGACTTTCGAACTGCTGATGCTCGATAAGCTATTGCCAGTAGAGGAATAGCCGAGAGCTGACATCTGTTCTTTGCTAATAAGGTGTACTTAGACATGGACCAGGCCGCCACAGTGGCTCATATTTTGCTGGCTGGGCAGGAAGATGAGTCGCGTGAGGACACTGAGAAATTTCTGGTCAAAGCCGGATTGAAGTTTGACTTTGTATCTGATGGGCAGCGCGCACTGCAGGCGGCCGATGATATTCGCTATGACCTCGTGATTACTGACTTGGCACTACCTGGTTTAAACGGCATCGATCTCTTGCGCGCTATTAAGCAGAGGAAACCTGAGCAAGCTATCATTGTCACGAGCGCTTCCAAGAATATCGACCTGGCGCTGGAGGTTTTACGTGAAGGTGTATCCGACTACCTGCAAAAGCCATTGGACTTCGATTCCTTAGCGAGATCTGTTGAAAGGACCCTAAGTGAGGTGCGCTTGCGGGAGGATAGAGACCGTCTATTCCGGTATGTTAGGGAACAATTCACGGAATATACATGTACTTCCGCTGAGCTGGTAGGCCAGAGGTTTCCGCTGATGATCGTAGAGAAGCTTTTTCGGGCAGGGCGCATCGATCTGGACACTAAGTTGAAAATTGAGTTGGGGTTTCAGGAGGCGCTCGTTAATAGCCTTGAGCATGGCAATCTAGAGCTTAAGTCAGAATGGAAAGAGCAGTTCAATCATGAAGGTATTGATCGATATACCAGCACTAAGCGTGAGCGCTTGCAAGACCCGCACTTCTCTCAGCGCCTCATCCGGCTACGCATCCAGCTGGCACGTAATATCTTAAGCATCAACATAAAGGATGAGGGTCCTGGTTTTCTGTACAAAGAATATCTCAGCGCGCGTGATAATCCCGCTAAGCTGTTGTGTTACGGCCGTGGTATGGCGCTGCTTAGTAACGGTTTCGATGAGGTCTCTTATCAGGGCCGTGGTACGGAGATTAATATGGTTAAGTATTTAACGGCGGGGTGTTGAAATAGGCCTATGGCGCTTAAATTCAGATTAAAGGGATTGGCTGAGACTTTCATTGAGGAGATCATATGTCCGGGCTGCAACGCCCGTGGCAATGATGATCAGCACTTCGCCACGGAGCTTACCAAGGTCACTTTTGAAGGAATTATTGTGGTGGTGCAGTGCCGCGCATGCGGCGAGATCTTTGTGCCTGTAACTCAGCGTATGGGAATTCTAGATCCAGCCGCACTACGTTCCGCAGTGGAAAAGGACCACGAGGACACCGGAGAGCCACTACTACCGAATTTTAACGCAGTACGCCTAAGCGCCGAAAAGTTAAATGCTCAGCGTAAGGGTTCGCTACAGTAGGGGACTCTACAAAAGAGATTCCAGGGTAACCCCATGCTTTTTGAGGGCGCCTTCCAGGCCAAGCTTGTCTATCGTGCGCAGCATGCGCGTGGAAATTTTAAGGGTGACGGAACGTTTAGCGCTTGGTACATAAACGCGTTTGTTCTGAATATTCGCCATAAAGACATGCTTGGTTTTATTGTTGGCATGGCTCACCCGATGCCCATGCTGCCTGGCTACTCCTGAGATTTGGCACTTTCTAGCCATATATAATCCTGTTTAACTCATCGATAAATCGTTATTTTTGACGGCGAGCCGTAGGCAGAATATGCCTAAAATCGGGAAAAAAGGCAAGGGGGGAGGCGGTGGTACTAGTCCGATTGAATATTAGCCAGTATACGCGCGTATCCGGTATCCGTTTGCATGAATATTACTTTCTCTGGAGAAAGTGAAGTTAATTTCGTGTTATCGCTCAGGCTGGAAACGAAATTGCGTAATTAATTGCGTAGTCAATTCCACGCGTAAGCGGTTACATACGCGCTAATACAGCACCAGGCTTTCAATTCTCATAGGGGTTTCTTTAATTCCGGTCCCGACTCTGGCCAATTGGGCGCTTATAAAATAGGTGGCTTGGTTGCCATACTCGACTTTGGCGATTACTTCAAATTGGTCACTTTTAATGGTCAAAAATTTTATAGCAGCCCCTTGAGCTTCCTTAGAAACGTTGGCGCGTGCCAGATCGGATACATTGGTAAAGGGTCCATCCTCACCCTCACGCACTTCAATTATGTTTTCAACATGCTCTGCCAACTGGGGTAGTGCCCTTAACACGCGCGCGGAAGCCACATTCAAGTTGATTTGAGAGTCACGGCCTTCATGCAGATAAGGTTTTACCATTTGCACGTGCTTGGCGGTAAAGCCAGGCACTTCGGTCAGTTGTTGAACACGCGTTATACGTTGCGGCTCATTACGGCTGCCTCCTTCAGCGCCTTGTTCTTGTGAGGGGGCTCTTATGCCTGTAGGAAAACCAGGCCCAGGTGGTTGTGGAGTCTCATTGCTAGGCGTTAAATAAGCGTACAGGTTACTGACAAGCTGTTTTGAGTCGGAAATTCGA
>JAAYZI010000162.1 GCA_012514925.1 Deltaproteobacteria bacterium
TTAGTGGAACTATCTTAAAACTAGCCTGAAATTATTAATAGTGATATTAAGTAGTTAGAGATAGGGGTGCCTTGTCGCCGCTTCCCCCTCTCTCCGCCAGTTTTTTCAGGTTTCGGTCTGGTTTCAGCAGGCTATAAAAGTGTGATTTGCGGGGCATATCTCTGCTGGCACATTTGGTGGCACGTGTTGTCAAATCCATGTAACCACCTAATTTATTATTTATGTGAACGGATGCAGTAACCGTTCACGTATGGAATTGACTACGCAATTTCGTTTTCAGCCTGGGCGATAGAGTTTTACTTTCTCTGGAGAAAGTAAAATCAATTCCACGCGTGAACAGTTACCAGATACAAAATGCTGGATTATGTAGAAAAAATATGCTGAAACTAAAGAGCTATCGAGAGGACGAAACCACAGAATGAGCTTCCCCTCTCTTTACACACGAAATAATCCGGATGAAACCCCAACGAGAAAATTGGTCTACTAAACTAGGAGTGGTGCTGGCCGTTGCCGGTAGCGCAGTGGGACTCGGTAATTTTTTGCGCTTTCCCGCCAAGGTCACCCTAAACGGCGGCGGCGCTTTCATGATCCCGTATTTTGTGGCGCTACTCCTGCTTGGCATTCCCTTGATGTGGACTGAGTGGGCTCTAGGACGCTTTGGCGGCGCTCATGGGCACGGCACTGCGCCCGGCATTTTACATAAGGTCACACGCCGTCCATACGCCTCGTTTTTTGGCATCTTTGCGCTGGTCGGACCGTTCTTGATTTTAACCTACTACACATACATTGAATCCTGGACTCTGGCATACGCCTGGTTCGCTTTTTCCGGGCAGCTTCTTGAGGATGCGACTCAAGACGGCATGAAAAAATTTCTAGCAGTTTATCAAGGAATAACGAGTGGAGAGTCTCCGGGCCTGTCGTCGGCTTACATTTTTTTTGTAATTACGTTTATCATTAACATGACGATTGTACACCGCGGCATCCAGGGCGGCATTGAAAAGTTTAATAAAATTGCCATGCCGCTTCTAGTGCTGCTCGCGACCTTTTTGATGATTAGAGTCCTTAGCTTAGGGACTCCGGATCCCAGCCAGCCAGAGCTCTCAATCAACAATGCGTTAGGTTTTATTTGGAATGCGGATTTGAACGCGCTTTCAAGCGCAAAAGTTTGGCTCGAGGCCGCCGGCCAGGTATTCTTCACCTTGGGTGTTGGCATAGGAGTAATTTTGACTTACGCCAGCTACACTAAGAAAGACGACGATGTGGTGCTTTCGGGCCTGGTGGCAAGCTCTACTAACGAGTTCTGCGAGGTGATTTTAGGTGGTTCGATTGTTATTCCGGCGGCGTTTGTTTTCTTCGGTGCTGCGGGAGCTGTTGCGATTGCTGAGGGCGGTCTATTCAACATGAGTTTCGTCTCTATGCCGTTAATCTTTGCCAAACTACCTTTTGGCTCCTTTTTTTGCGGATTGTGGTTCTTACTGCTGTTTGTAGCCGCGGTGACATCCGTAGTTTCTCTGCTGCAACCCGGCATCGCTTTTCTTTGTGACGAACTAAAACTAAGCCGCGGCAAGGCGGTATCAATTATTGGCCTTATTTTATTTATTTGCTGCCAGCCTCTTATTTTCTTTATCGGCCGTGGTGTTATCGACGAAATTGATTTTTGGGGAGGCACTTTTTTTCTGGTAATCTTTGCGTTGATCGAAGTGGTGGCTTTTATGTGGGTGTTTGGGGGTGAGCGGGCTTGGAACGAGATTAACCGCGGCGCATATATAAAGCTTCCCCGCGTTTTCTATGTTATCTTAAAATATGTGACTCCCGTTTATATTTTGATTTTGCTGGTTAGCTGGTCCTGGCAGCAGCTTGGTCCAGTTCTTAGGATGGAAGGCGTCCCCGAGGAGAACAAGATTTATCTTTGGGGGGTGAGGGTGTTTGTGGTCGCTCTACTTGTGGTGGCCTGTGCTTTGATAGCTAGAATGAATAGAAGAATGCCCCCGTTAGGAGAAGACTATGAGACTTAGCGGCATGATACTAATGACGCTTTCTTGGGGCGTGATTTTGGCCCTCGTAATAGGTTCATTTTATCTGCTCTTTAAGTATGAGCGCACAGATCAAGATCGGGACAAGCGCTAAACCAGGCAGCTACTGTAAACGCTTCGATATCTGTCCAACTACATCTGCTTTAAAACGATCAATCAAATCTCCAATATACGAGGCGGGATTGGTCGTGGGAGTTTTTATGAGTGATGTTAGATCCACTGCAAAACAAAGCTCCTCGGCCTGATCGGTGAAGTGAGATTGATGAAAAACGGCGTTGGCCCGGCGTCTCCCTGAGGCAGCTAAATCATAGCGTTTACCGCCGGAGATTTGAGATTCAAATACAGATAAGAGCGCTTGGCCCAGTTGGGCATGGCCCGAGACATTCAGGGCGATCTTGGCGTCATCAGGCACCCAATCAAGGTCACGCCAAACTTCACAACCGTAAACTATTTCCGGTTGATCTTCAGGGGACAGAGTGCGTAGCGCCTGGATGGCAGCTAAAACGCAGGCGATATGTGTAGGATGTTTATCAGCCAAATTGTGCAGGTAAACTTTTTTAGGGCGGGTGGACTTTAAGATCAGTGCTAGGTCGTCAGGCAGTCCTGAACTATTGAGATCTCTCAGAGCAGCACTGGCATAATCTAGTTGAATCATAGCAGCGTAGCGCCCTACAATCGCGGCTTGACGCTGCTCCTCTTGGCGCTGTTTCCGCATTTCCTGATCAGAAA
>JAAYZI010000163.1 GCA_012514925.1 Deltaproteobacteria bacterium
AGACCAAATCTGGAGGCGAAACTGCGATAGTGGTCCCATCTGAACGTAGTTCGTATTTGATCTTTTGCTCTTTGAGTCTCGTTACTACTGCCGCGGCGTCTCCTGCGGATAAATCAGAATACAGCACTCCATAGCCCGGCCGACTGGCCCATTTTGAAACATATATAATTCCCGCAACAGATCCCGCAACCAGCGCAGGGAAAATGATCTTTTGCAAAAGCGGCATTTTCATGTAGGTTTCCACCCACTGCCCGAGTGCCGCGCTTAAATCCATGCCTGAGGCCACAGCTCCTCCCTTGTAATCCTAAACCTTCTGCTAAACCTGGGTCCGCATAACTTCTTCATATGCGCGAGTGATCTGCCTGCGAATCTGGGTCATCATCTGGAAAGCAATGCTCGCCTTCTCTAAGGCGATCATGGCATCATGGGCGCTGATGCCAGGCTTTTCCAGCATCAACCCCTCAATTTTCTTGTCAGCGCCGATTTGCAGGTCATTCACATCCTTAATCGCTTGCTTGAACATTTCCACGAAAGAACCCTTTTTTTCTTCGGTTTTGGGTTCGTTCTTTAGTGGTTCAAGCTGCTTGGGCAGGGGTTTAATCGACCCCAAACCAAACTTGATATTTTCAATACTCATGAGCAGCTCCGTTATGAGCTAAAACCTTTGTGAAAGACGAATCGCCTCCTGCTCCATGCGGCGCGCACTCTCCAATGCCGTAACATTGGCCTGATAAAGCCGGGACGCGCTCATCAAATCCGTCATGGTGCTTACAATGTTAATGTTGGGGTAGGCCACATATCCTTCTTTATCAGCGTCAGGGTGCCCCGGTTGATAGAGCTTGCGAGGCTCGCTTTGGTCGGCAATGACGGCCTGAATCGAAGGTCGGTACAGGCTCAGCCTGTCTAAGGTCGAAGAGAATGTGCTGCTGGCGGAAGTGGCGACCTGCACTACATCACGACGTTTGTAAGGACCGCCTTCAGGGGTTGAGGTCGTTTCGGCGTTGGCAATATTAGAGGCAAGAACATTAACCCGCGTTCTGGCTGCGCTTAATCCACTTGCTAAAACGTCAATAGTATTAAACATGGCTTATATTCCCTGCATTAAAGCATCACGAACCGATTGCATCTTGCGGCGCACTAGGTTGGCGGCAATTGAATACTTAATGCCGGTATCCGCTAATTTGGCCATCTGGATATCAATATCCACGTTGTTTCCGTCGGCCCTGGTCGCCCCGGAGTAATCAGGAACTAAGTGCGAGCTGTCGTTTTCGGAAAGCTCCATATGCTTCCCGTTAGTTTTTACCAACTCGCCACTACTTTGGCCGTAAGCCTTCTTTAACTCCCCGGCGAATGTAACATCCACAGCGCGGTACTGCGGCGTTTCAGCGTTAGAGATATTGCTGGCAATAGCCTCATGGCGTTTCATCTGGAGGTCCAAAGCCTTCGTTAAACCGCCTAATTTGTCACCCAAAAAATGGTCGATAAAAGTTCTCACTTTAGTGCGCCTCCTTAAGCAAAGAACTACCTGATGTCCTATCTGCAAGAGCCGTGCACACCACCATACATGCAATCAATACAGTACGTTATATTTATAACAGGGCTGGTTTATTGGCGTTTGTGTCAAATTCTTATCAGTACCATTTTTAACTTGCTGTTTTTATTGCTATTTATCAATTTCTGCAGATTGGTAAGCAATCAACACTGAGGAACGTGTTAATCGGAATAAAAACAGCAAGTTAAAAATGGTACTGATAAGAATTATGCAGCGTATTCGTTGAGCTTGTTACGTAGGGTGCGGATGCTAATCCCAAGTAAGTTTGCGGCCTGGGTACGGTTGTTGTTGGTCGCACGCAGTGTTTCAAAGATAAGAGCTCTTTCCATGTCTTGGACGGTAGTACCGGAAGTGATCATCAGCCCCCCGGAGGTGGGTTGCTCCTGCTGCGTATGCTCGCGTTCAATCTCTACCTGTTCTGCCAAGGTGGCACGATTGCCCGTATTCAGCAGGAAATCCTGTTCGCATGGCACTTGCCCCCGAGAAAGTATGGCGGCACGTTCCACCGCATTTTGAAGCTCACGCACATTTCCCGGCCAATCATAATCCATTAAAGCAGCTAGCACCTGCTTAGGGAGCGAAGGCGCATTATCCCCCAGATACTGCTTCATAAAGTGTTCAACCAAGAGCTTCACATCGCCCTTCCTTTCCCTTAAGGGGGGTAAGGTAATCGGAATCACATTCAGACGATAGAACAGATCGGCCCTAAATTTGCCTTTTTTAACCGATTCCGCCAGGTTCTGATTAGTAGTGGCTATTACCCGCACATCAATCGCAATCGGGTCACGCCCACCCACGCGATCTACTTCACGCTCTTGCAAGACACGCAGGAGCTTGGCTTGCAGCGCTAAATCCATTTCGGAGACTTCATCCAGCAGCATGGTGCCGCCATGGGCCAGCTCAAACTTGCCGATCTTTCTGTTCTGCGCTCCGGTAAACGCGCCCTTTTCATGGCCAAAAAGCTCACTCTCGAGCAAAGTTGCAGGCAAAGCTGCACAGTTTACAGCCACAAAAGGTTGACGCGCACGAGTGCTGGAGGTGTGCACAAATCGGGCAATTAGCTCCTTACCTGTACCAGACTCACCTTGCACCAACACTGTGGCATCGCTACGGGCCACCGCTTCCGCCACACCTAAAATACGAATCATAACCGCATCGGACGTGACAATCGGCCGCCCGCGCTGCGTCTTGCGCGAGCTACCCCGCAAACTTCTGCTCTCAGGAGTCACCACCCGCTCCACTACCCGCTCCAAGTCTTCAGCAGAAAAT
>JAAYZI010000164.1 GCA_012514925.1 Deltaproteobacteria bacterium
GATAAAACTGTCTTTATCAACCGGGTGGTGAAGGTGGTTAAAGGTGGTCGGCGTTTCAGTTTTAGCGCGGTAGTTGTCACTGGCGATGGTATGGGGCACGTAGGCTTTGGCATGGGCAAGGCGGCCGAGGTTCCGGAAGCGATTCGCAAGGCATCTGAGACTGCAAGGCGCTGCATTATTAAGGTGCCGATTAAGGGCGACACTATTCCGCATGACGTGGTAGGGAAATTCGGGGCATCTGAGGTGGTGTTGCGTCCCGCGGCCCCCGGTACCGGAGTTATTGCTGGTTCGACTGTGCGTACAGTAATGGACTCGGTGGGGGTCAAGGATGTGATCACCAAGTGCCTTGGTTCAACTAACCCGAGCAATGTGCTGCAGGCTGTTATTTCTGGTCTCTTAAGTTTGCGGGAGCCGGAAGCAGTGGCGGCGGTGCGGGGAGTGCCGGTGTCAGAGATGGGATATGGGGCGTACGATTAAAAGGCGGGGATTTCATGAAAGAAGGCTTGAAAGTTAAAGTCAGACAGATCCGTAGCGCGGCAGGACGCATGAAGCAGGTGGGGGCGACGTTGAGCGCTTTGGGTCTGGGGCGTATTGGAAGGGAGCGTGAGCATGTGATCAACGCCCCGATTTGGGGTATGTTGAGACGGGTCCGGCATTTAATCAGGGTCACTGAATCACAGTCGGCGGCGGAGAATTAATCAAATTAATGTATGGGGTCGGTGCTATGGAGTTAAGCAAGCTGTCTCCGGGTAAGGGATCGCGTAAGGCTAAAAAAAGATTGGGGCGAGGAGAAGGCTCAGGCGCGGGGAAGACCAGCGGCCGCGGTGAAAAGGGGCAGGGTGCGCGCAGTGGAGGCAAGGTTCATGCTTGGTTTGAGGGTGGACAGATGCCGCTCTACCGGCGCATACCCAAGTTGGGATTTAAGTCTCGCAAGAAGAATCTTGGTTTGAACATCTTTAACTTGGTTAACTTGGATGTGCTCGAGCAATTTGAGTCGGGTCAGACGGTGGACGCCGCGGCCTTAGCGGTTAAAGGCGTGGGTCTAAAGTCAAAAAATCGGGCAGGCCTTAAAATTCTGGGCAGGGGCGAAATTACCAAGAAGTTGACTGTTAAAGCGCAGGCAGTTTCGGCCACGGCTAAGGCAAAGATTGAAGCAGCGGGCGGTAATGTAGAAATAGTGAGAGAGACTGTATGATCGGCGGCTTGGGTAACGTCGGAAAGGTCCCTGAACTAAGGAATCGGATCCTGTTTACCTTGGGGATGCTTGCGATTTATCGCATGGGAGTTTTCGTGTCCACTCCGGGCATTGATGTGGTGGAATTGCGCAAGATGTTTGATACCGGCGATGGCACGTTATTTGGTTTGATCAATATGTTTTCAGGAGGATCTCTTGAGAACTTTTCGGTGTTCACGCTGGGGATTATGCCCTACATCAGCGTGTCTATTATCGTGCAGTTTATTACGCCGGTGTTTCCGGCTTTAGAAGCTCTAAAGAAGGAGGGCGCGGCTGGGCAGCGTGTGTTAACCCGTTATATTCGTCAGGGCACTATTGCACTGGCCCTGTTTCAGGGTTTTATGATTGCGCGCGGCTTGCAGCTTAATTCGGCGTTGGTGCTCAATCCCGGTCCGGCGTTTATTTTGTCGACAATGATTACGCTTACGGCAGGTACTGCTTTTATCATGTGGTTGGGCGAGCAGATCTCCGAGCGTGGTATCGGCAACGGCATGAGCATAATAATCTTTGCTGGTATCGTGGCGCGCATGCCACGCACTTTTGTCGAGTTATTGGCTAAGATGCGGGTGGGAGAGATTCATCCGCTCACGATTATGGTGCTTTTGATTGTGACTGTTGCGGTGGTGATGGGTATTGTTTACGTAGAGCGCTCTTATCGCAAGATCCCGCTTCAGTACCCACGCGCCAGCCGTATGGTCGCCAAGGATGTAGGTATCCCTCAGCACCTACCCTTTAAGGTGAACTCAGCAGGTGTGATCCCGCCTATTTTTGCGTCGGCGCTTTTGATGCTGCCGGCTACGGTTGGACAGTTTTTTGTGAACGATCCTGACAATCCGCGGGAGCTGCTGCAGGATTTGTTGGGTTATCTGGCGCCGGGTGGATGGCTTTACGAAACGTTGTATGTGGCATTGATAATTCTCTTTGCCTTCTATTATACAGCTACCATTACTAATCCGGTTGAAATTGCAGATAACTTGAAGAAGAACGGGGCTTTTGTGCCGACGGTACGGCCTGGCAAGGAGACGGCGGAGTATTTGTATGGCGTTCTTAATCGTCTCACTTTTTGGGGTGGTATATACCTGGCGATTATTTGCGTGGTGCCTCAAGTGCTGTACACCAAATTGGGAGCGCAGTCTTTTGCCTACGTTTTTGGGGGTACGGCGGTGTTGATCGCTGTGGGTGTCACGTTGGATACGGCTTCGCAGATTCAATCTCATTTAATTGCCCGCAATTATGAGGCATTTATGAGTAAGAGCGCCAAAGGTGGCAGAGGGGGCGGAATAGGTTCAATGGGTTACATGCGTCAGCGTATCTTAAAACGTTAGGCGATAACGACGTTAGGTGACAACGGGTAGAGGGAAGAGATTATGAGAATGGTAATGTTGGGTCCTCCTGGGGTCGGTAAGGGAACTCAAGCGGCACTTTTGGCGAAGGCTAAAGGGGTTCCGCACATATCGACCGGAGAGATCATGAGGCAGACCGTGGCCTCGGGTGAGGAGCTGGGGAAGCGAGTCAAGGGTTTTTTGGATCGGGGTGAGCTGGTGACGGATGATGTCATGATTGAGGTTATGCGAGAGCGTTTGAGACAGCCCGATTGCGCAGCTGGTTTTGTTTTGGATGGTTTCCCGCGCACGTTGCCGCAGGCCGAAGCCTTGGATGTGTTGCTGCGGGAATTGGAAATGGAGTTAACCCATATTGTTGATTTAGCAGTGCCAGAGAGCGTGTTGTTGGAGCGCATTCAGAAGCGAGGTGCTTCAGGTTCCGGTAGAAGCGATGATACGATGGAGGTTGCCAAGCGTAGGCTTGAAGTATATCAGGCTCAGACTGCTCCGGTAGGTGAGTATTACCTACAGCGGGGAAACATGATTAAGATAGAAAGTTTAGCGGGAGTGCCTGAGGTACAAGCAGAGATACTGGCTGCGGTGGAGCAAAGTGAGTCGGTTTGATGCTGGGTTAATCGCGGCGTTGGCATAAGGCTGGCGCGGCGAGCTTATACTTTTGTATGCGAACATGTTGAGATTGTTTTGGAATGTGTGTAGTATGCGGCCACGCGGCACGGCGGGGGACTTCATATGGGGCGCTAAAACGTTGATTATGCTGTAGTATTTTCATATAAATAGATGCTTTATAAATATGCAAGAGCGTTTCTGTGATGTTTTCGTTTGATTGTTGGTAGGAGTTGTTGTGAAAGTTAGAGCTTCGGTTAAGCCAATTTGTGAGTATTGCCGCGTAATTCGGCGCAAGGGCAAGGTTTTTGTCATTTGCACTCGTAGTGCTAAGCATAAGCAGCGGCAGGGATAAAGAAGTTAATGGTGTCTAATAGGGAGTAGGCGATGGCACGAATTGCAGGCGTTGATTTGCCGCGAAACAAGAAGGTGTTAACGGCCTTAACGCACATCTACGGTGTGGGCCAGACTAAATCGAAAGAGATTTTGACTGAAGCAAATGTCGATTTTAATCGCATAGTGGATGAGCTTACCTCTGACGAGATCGCCCGTATTCGCAATGTGCTTGAGACTGGGATTAAAGTTGAGGGAGATTTGCGGCGCGAAGTCCAAATGGCGATTAAACGCCTGATGGATTTGGGATGTTACCGTGGTTTGCGTCATAGGAAGAAGCTGCCGGTACGGGGGCAGCGCACGCGCACTAACGCGCGTACGCGTAAGGGGCCGCGCAAGCAGCCAATTGCCGGTAAGAAGGCCGCTACTAAGACATGATGAGTTTTTGATTAACGAGGAGATTGAACCGTGGCAGAAGTGCGAGCCGCTGCAGCCAGCAGAAAAAAGAAGGTAAAAAAGAGTGTGCCGGTGGGGGTAGCCTACGTTGCGGCTACTTTCAACAATACGATTGTGACGATCACCGATCTAGCAGGCAATGTGGTGGCATGGTCGAGCGCGGGGGCAAATGGATTTAAGGGTTCTCGCAAGTCCACGCCTTTTGCGGCTCAGGTGGCGGGCGAGAGTGCGGCCCGTAAAGCTAAAGAAATGGGTATGAGGTCGGTAACCGTTTTTATCAATGGTCCAGGCTCGGGCAGAGAGTCTGCGCTTAGGGCGCTGTATGCGGGGGGACTGGGTGTTACCTTAATTAAGGATATCACACCGGTGCCGCATAATGGTTGTCGGCCGAGGAAGGGTCGCAGAGTATAAAGCGTGGAGATCTAGAAGATGGCGAGGTATGTAGGAGCGGTATGTCGTTTGTGTCGCAGGGAGGGGGAGAAGCTTTTCCTTAAAGGAGAGCGTTGCTTCACCAGTAAGTGTGCGGCTGAGCGTAGAGAGGGGGGGCCTGGTCAACATGGCCATAGTCGTCAGTCTCGTTCGGACTTTAGGTTTCAGCTGCGTGAGAAGCAGAAAGCTAAGCGTATGTATGGATTGCTGGAGAAGCAGTTCCGGCTCTATTTTAAGAGGGCGGTTAGAGGAAAAGGAGTGACGGGCACCAAGCTCTTGGAAATGCTAGAGACCAGGCTTGACAATGTCGCCTACCGTTTGGGCTTTGGCATCTCCAGACGTCAGGCTCGTCAGCGTGTGCGTCACGGACATGTTTTGGTAAACGGCAAGAAGGTGAATATTCCATCGTACAGGGTTGCCGTTGGTGATGTGATTGAATTGCGCGGTCCGCTTAAGACTAATGTTGAGGTCAAAGCTTCGATAGATTCGGTGGCGGGAAGATTTGTGCCGGAGTGGTTGTCTTTGGACAAGAGCACCTTGAAAGGGACCGTGAGTGCCATGCCGCAGCGCGAAGCCATGCCGCAGAACATTAAAGAGCAATTGATCGTTGAGTTGTATTCGAAATAACACCAATAGGGATGTTTCATGAAAAAAGTCAACCTTAGAGATTTGATCAAGCCTAAGCGCATTGAAGTAGAGGATTGTACGGAGGACAATCGCTACGGCAAGTTTGTAGCCGAGCCCTTGGAACGGGGTTACGGCTTGACGATTGGCAATACATTGCGGCGCGTCCTGTTATCGTCGTTGCAAGGCGCGGCAGTGACGGCAGTCAAGATCGATGGGGTCATGCATGAATTCTCAACAGTATCGGGTGTAGTTGAGGATGTGACTGAATTGATTCTTAACATCAAAGAGGTGGTCCCGCTGTTAGAGGACAAGGAGGAGGCGCGGGTGAGAATTGATGCTACCGGCCCGTGCGAGGTGACCGCCGGTATGATTGAGGGTGATCCGGCTGTGCAGATTGTTAATCCTACGCAGCACATCGCCACTTTGTCCGAAGGAGCTGTTCTTAAAATTGATATGATCATCAAAGTTGGTCGCGGCTATGCTCCGGCGGAGCGTAATCGGGTTGAAGGCGCGCCCGAGGGTACAGTGTTTTTGGATGCCATCTTTTCGCCGATCCGTAAGGTTAATCATGTCGTGACCAATGCGCGTGTGGGGCAGCGCACTGATTATGACAAACTTAGTATGGAGATTTGGACCGATGGTACGGTGGATCCACGTTCAGCGGTGGCTCAAGCTGCCCACATTATGGTGGATCAGTTGACTATGTTTGTGGGTGAGGGTTTGGTAGTTGAGGAAGAGGCGCCCAAGTTTGAAGAGCCGAAGCGCACTTTGAATGAGAATTTGTTTAGACGTATCGATGAACTCGAGTTGAGTGTGCGCAGCGCGAACTGTCTTGAAAATGCCGATATTAAGTACATCGGTGA
>JAAYZI010000165.1 GCA_012514925.1 Deltaproteobacteria bacterium
AATATTACTTTCTCCGGAGAAAGTGAAATTAATTCCGCGTTACCGCCGAGAGGCTTAAAACAAAATTATATGATCAATTACATGTGGTGAACGGTTGCCATGAATATTACTTTCTCCGGAGAAAGTGGGATTAATTCTGCGTTGCCGCCGAGAGGCTTAAAACAAAATTGCATGATCAATTACATGTGGTGAACGGTTGCCATGAATATTACTTTCTCCAGAGAAAGTGGGATTAATTCCGCGTTACCGCCCAGGCTGAAAATAAAATTGCATGATCAATTCCACGCGTGAACGGTTACTTTACTTGAATATTTGCAAAAGTCTTAGCCTCTTGCATTAGTGCCCGCCGCCGATCCTTAGCACGTGCCGCAAGCAGCTCCTGTACAAAAGCTTGATTTGCATCGGCCGTGGCCCGCACGGAGGAGCTTTGTGGAATAATGAAAGATCGTAAATCTTCAGCCCGGTTCCAGTATCCACTCTGAAAGAAAGCCCCCACAGCGAGCAGGGCCAGGCCCGCGCAGGTTGACAGGACTAACCATTTCCTCGGCGCGAACACCTTTACTGAAGGCTTGGCCGTGCTGGTACTCACCAGGCGCAGATGATTGGAGCTCGAAGATTTCTTTGGGACGGGTTTTGTTAAAATCGGCTCACTCACACTCACTTCGGTTAATTTCGCGTACAACATATTTTACCTCCAATTTCTACCGTCGGCCTGCCTGGCAACGTTACTCTGAAACTCTATCCTCTGCTTAAATCCATGCTCATTGATTCATAGCGCAGATTTTTGGCGATTAAATCCTTTGTCCAATGCTTGTGTTTACTCTGGACTTCACGGCTATAGATCAAACTGGACTTGGGCATGCGGCTTTTATCACCCTTTAGCACTTTACGCACATTGGAGGGTCCCCAGTTATAGGCCACCAGGGCATGTGTCAAGTTACCATCAAAAAGCTTTTCCAAGTATTTCAGATATGCGATCCCCAGCTGAATATTGTACTGCGGGTCCTCCAAACGTTCACTACCATGCCACTTAACTCCGTAAATCTCAGAAACATAACGGCCGGTGGTGGGCTGGATTTGCATTAAACCTATAGCGCCTCGAGAGGATCTAACATGCTTTCTGAAGCTGCTTTCTGCCAGTATCAAAGAAGCCACAAAAAGCGGATCATAGTTGGCTGCTAAACTTTCCGAAACAATCGTATAGGCTAACTCGCGGGGTTTAAGGGAAGCATTCCTGGTAGTTCGAATAATGTCGCTGACGTAATGCACCAGTGACGAAAACTGTTTTTTCTGTTTAAGAGATAAGCGGCTGTAAAAAAAGTCCTTAGCACGGGGTTCCAACAGGTGGGTATTAAGTTTCGGCAGCTCGCTAGCCACAATCATAGGCAAGGGATTAGACCTCGACTTGACAATCACCAGCGGCATCGTACTAAGAAGCGTAATGACAGCGGCGCAAATAATGATGGTAGTGATATCAAGGCCCTTAGCTGACGTGTGCTTCCGAGGTAACCCTAATCTAAGCTCTAAAGCGGGATCCAAAACAAAAACTCGCCGCCTGCCGACTGCGTATTTGTCATGAACCCACTGTTTTTGCATTGAAAAACCACCAACAAAAAGAACCGGGTACGACACTGCCGCCTTAACTGCCGTTATGCACACCTATCTCCTAAACGTATCCTTATGCTTCAACTTTTTACTTAAAATGCTAAAAATGGTATCCGTTCACGTATGGAATTGATCATGCAACTTTATTTTCAGCCTGGGCGATAACGCGGAATTAATTCCACTTTCTCCGGAGAAAGTAATATTCTGTGAAGGATACCACGGATACTAAAGATGCTATTATCCAGACTTCTTTCAGGTAGATACATGTTAACTAGGCCTCTAGACTAGGAGAGGGACACTATCTGTATGATTAGATCCTGACTTACACAGGTCAAAGCGGGGCCGATTATGAGTTTGGAACGTAGCTATGGAGTTGTAATCATAGGTGGAGGCCACGCCGCTGTTGAAGCAGCTTTAGCTTCAGCCCGTCTGGGCGCCACCACCACTCTGATCACCCTTAGAACGGATGGTATCGGCGAGATGTCGTGCAATCCGTCCATCGGCGGAGTAGCCAAGGGGCACCTAGTCAAAGAGGTGGATGCGCTCGGCGGATTGATGGGCCGGGCGATTGACTCTGCGGGGATCCAATTTCGCACCCTAAACGCCAGCAAAGGTCCGGCGGTTCGAGCCTCGCGCGCCCAAGCAGATAGACAACTTTACAAGGACTTTGTGCTAGCTGCTCTTCTCAAGCAATCCAATCTTAAACTTATTGAAGCGGAAGTTACCGAGATTACGTGCCGAAGCGGCCGAGTTACGGGAGTCTCTCTGGCGGATGGAAGCTTTGTCCCCGCGGCTTGCGTAGTTTTGGCCGGAGGCACTTTCCTCCGCGGCCTGATACACATCGGCAAAGAGATCGTCCCCGGTGGACGCTTCGGCGACAAACCAGCAAGCGCTTTAAGCGCCTCATTGGCCGCCTTAGGTTTTAGCTTAGGACGTCTTAAGACCGGCACTCCGGCGCGCCTGCGTCGAAGCAGCATTGATTTCTCCAAACTACAGGCACAATTTGGAGATGATCCCCCGCGACCATTTTCGATTATGACCGTAGGCATCACCCGCCCTCAAGTCCCATGTTACCTAACCTGCACCAACGAAAACGTGCATGAACTTCTGCGCGCTAACCGCCACAACAGCCCCCTCTTTAACGGTCAAATCCGCTCTCAAGGACCGCGTTACTGCCCTTCGATTGAGGACAAAGTATTTCGCTTTCCGGAGCGGTCTCTGCACCATATTTTCCTGGAACCGGAAGGCTACGATTCAGACGTGATCTATCCAAATGGGATCTCCACCAGCACTCCGGCTGAGGTGCAACTAGAGTTTATTCACAAAATCAAGGGGCTCGAAAACGCCGAAATCCTCCGTCCAGGCTACGCCATCGAATATGATTATCTCGACCCCACCACCCTTAAAGCTACTCTTGAAAGCAAGGAGATCGAAGGTTTTTTTGCGGCAGGCCAGGTAAATGGCACCTCTGGATACGAAGAAGCAGCCGCACAAGGACTCATCGCCGGGGCAAACGCCGCGCTGAAAGTGCTGGGACGCCCGCCCTTGATCATAAGCCGGGGCCAGGCCTACATCGGGGTAATGATCGACGATCTTACCACTCGAGGCGTAGATGAACCTTACCGTATGTTCACCTCGCGCGCCGAGTATCGCCTGACTTTAAGAGAGGATACAGCCGCTTTCCGGCTGTGTCCGCTGGGCCTTCAATACGGACTACTCTCAGAGCAACAGCAAATAAAATTTGAAAATATGCAAGCCACATATACGCAGGCCAAAAAAGCATTCTGTGAGACTAGAGCCAAGCCCAATCTGGACACAAACGCCTGGCTGGCGAGCATGAAGAGCGTGCCCCTAAAAGACAGCCTAACTCTAGCGGATCTGGTACGCCGCCCGGAACTAAGTTTGACCGCCATCTTGGAAGCCTTTCCTGTTATTGACGCCGTAGATACATCTCTTTTGGAAGCATTAGAAACGGAGTTTAAATTCAGCGGCTATCTATGGCAGCAAGAAGAAGAGATCCGCAAACTTCAAAAGGCTGAAGGCGAACTTATCCCTGAGAACTTCGACTATGAGGCAATTACGGGCCTGCGCATTGAATTAAAGCAGAAACTTAAGACGCACCGCCCCCGTTCAATCGCCCAGGCCCAGCGCCTACCCGGAATGACCCCCGGCGCGCTCTCCCTCCTAGCGGTACATCTTAAACGCTTAAGAGACATACGCGCCCCAAGCTGACAGATCATGCCCCCCCCAAAAGTGGTAACCACTGAAAAGTGGAGGTAACTCTACCTAATCCTTTTTCGCAGGTACATCTAACGCACTTAACTTGTTGTGTATATTGGCAAAACAGGTAGATGTGAAAAAACCGGGTAACCATTCACGTACGGAATTGATTACACAAAATCCACAAATGCCAAAGCCTAGGCAAAAGGCCCCTTCAGGGGGCTTTTGGGGGGTCCGTTTACAAAATCAGCCGCCCCTGATCAGGGGGCGATCACTTTTTTTTCATGATAATCGCACTAGTAACGCATTGTAATTACCTAATTTAATATTCATGTGAACGGATACGAAAAAACCTAATGTGTTGAAGGACTTGCCTTGGGATGTTTTTTAAGTATTCTGAGGCCGAATATTATTGAGAGTGTAAGAGCATCAAAGCTTCTGATGGGAAACAGTTTAGTCATAGTCGAATCGCCTACAAAGGCCCGAACCATCGAGAAATTTCTGGATGGCAAATTTACGGTTATTTCTTCATACGGCCATATACGTGATCTGCCCACCAACGCATCCGAAATTCCAACGGCTGTTAAAAAAGAGAAATGGGCGCGTATCGGCATCAACGTTGATGACAACTTCAAACCGCTTTATGTCATTCCCGACGACAAGAAGAAGCATATTACTCAGCTCAAAAAATTAGCGCAAAACGCAACTGAACTCTACCTTGCTACCGACGAAGACCGGGAAGGGGAATCTATTAGTTGGCACTTAGTGGAGGTGCTTAAACCCAAAGTCCCAGTGAAGCGCATGGTCTTTCATGAGATTACGCATGAAGCCATACAAAGGGCGCTAGATTCTCCCCGGGGAATTGACTTCAATATGGTCAGAGCTCAGGAAACCCGGCGCATCATTGATCGGCTCTTCGGCTACATGGTTAGCCCCTTGCTTTGGAAAAAAATGGCGCCCGGGCTAAGCGCAGGCCGAGTTCAAAGCGTGGCCATGCGTTTGTTGGTAGAAAGAGAAAGACAACGCATCGCCTTTAAGAGCGCGGCGTACTGGGATCTTAAAGCAACCTTCCAAAAACAAGCCCAGATCGCCAGCCGCTTTGACGCTACACTTGCCCGAATCTCAGGCAAACGCGTGGCTTCAGGCAAAGATTTCGACCCACTCACTGGCAAGCTGGAAGTCAAAGATGACCTGATTCTGCTGGACGAAGGTTCTGCCAAACGGCTGAAAGAGGAGCTGCTTAGCAAACCGGCCCACGTCTCCGCCGTTGAAACCAAGCCCTATACCACTCGTCCCTACGCGCCTTTTACCACCAGCACCCTGCAACAAGAGGCCAGTCGCAAGCTACGCTTTGCAGTGCGACGCACTATGCAGGTTGCCCAACAGCTATATGAAAACGGCTTAATTACATACATGCGCACCGATTCCACCCACCTCTCGGATGAAGCGTTAAGCGGCGCGCGCCGAGTAATTGAGCGCGATTTCGGCCGAGAGTTTCTCCCACCCGCCCCGCGCACCTACAAAACTCAAGTTAAGAACGCCCAAGAAGCGCATGAAGCCATTCGCCCTGCCGGAGCTGACTTTGTCTCACCGAGTGCAGTCAAAAACAAATTAGGCAGCGAGGCCTTTAAACTTTACGAAATGATCTGGAAACGCACCTTGGCCTCTCAGATGAAGGATGCCAAAGGTACCCGCATTATGGTGGATATCACATGCGGAGAGGCGCTATTTAAAGCGTCTGGCAAGACGATTGAATTCCCCGGCTATTTGCGGGCCTACGTTGAAGGCTCGGACGATCCCGAAGCAGAATTGGCCGACCAAGAGATTATTCTTCCTAACCTTGAAAAGGGCGAATCTTTACAAGTAAAAGAAATCTCCGCTTTGTCTCATGCCACTCAGCCGGTAGCGCGCTTTACCGAAGGCAGCCTGATTAAAGAGCTGGAGCGGTTAGGCATCGGCCGACCGAGCACTTGGGCCACAATCGTTGATTTGGTCTTATCTCGCACCTACGCTTTCAAAAAGGGCACTGCCTTGGTCCCGACATTTTTAGCGTGCGCTCTCACCAATTTAATGGAGGGTTATTTCACTAAGTTGGTGGACTATGGGTTCACGGCCTCTCTGGAGGACGACTTGGATGCAATCTCACGTGGAGAAGCCGAAAATATCGCTTACCTAAAGCTCTTTTACTACGGCAACGAACATCTCGGCCTGCAAGGTTTGGTAAGTCAGGGAGAGGAGCAGATTGACCCCCGCCAAGTTTGCGGCATTCCCATCGGAAAAGCCGCAGATGGCCGAGAGATCGAAGTGCGTATAGGCCGCTGGGGACCGTTCCTCACCGATGGCGAAACTCGCTCCGGCTTACCCAAGGAGCTGCCCCCGGATGAACTGACACTTGAAGCCGCCGTATCACTGCTTGAAGAAGCAAAAAAAGGACCGAGCGTACTTGGCCATGATCCCGACAGTAACAAACCGGTTTACCTAAAAAGCGGCCGCTTTGGACCGTACGTCCAACTCGGTGATGGGGATAGTGGAAAGGGAAAGGAGCGCCCCAAAATGGCCTCACTACTGCAGGGTATGCAGCCAGAAAGCGTAGACCTTGACACTGCGCTGGCTCTTTTAGCCCTGCCACGCAGCTTGGGTATAAATCCTACGAATCAGGAAGAGGTCATCGCAGCAAACGGCCGTTACGGCCCGTATATAAAGTGTGGAAGCGACACACGCACCATCCCTACCGAGAGCGCTTCTCCACTTAGCATCACTCTGGACGAAGCCCTCAAACTCTTAGCCGAACCAAAGCAGCGCGGGCGCTCAATCGCTTCAAAAGTTTTAAAAGAGATCGGCGTTCATCCTGATTCAAATCTTTCGCTTACCGTAAAAAGCGGCCGTTACGGACCCTATGTTACCGACGGGGTTCTAAACGCTTCACTACCCACAGGCACAGACCCGGCGGAGGTTACAGTTGAGCTCGCCGCAAACTTACTCTCTGAGAGGGCCGCCAAAGTCGCTGCAAATGCAGCGGCAGGCATCACGCGCGGACGAAAATCTAAACGCGGCGGCACGACCAAAACAAAAACTGCGACCAAAACAAAAACCACGACCAAAACAAAAACAAAGAAAGAGGTCTCTCCAAAGAAAGCGTTAACCAGCCGAAAATCCCCTAAAAAAGCATCGCCCGAAGAGAAAGCTTAAGAGAAGAGTCAAGCCCTCCGATAATACCCTTGTGCTGCTACTGAAGGAGCAACTGTATGACTAAAAGCGTGCTAATTATCGACGATAACGATGATTTCAGGGAGACCTGCCGCTACTTGCTAGCTGATGTAGGCATTGACCTGTGGGACGCGGCTTGTCCTAAAGATGCCTACCCAATACTCTCGGGGGAAAGATTCGATTTAATTGTATGCGACCTAAACATGCCCTTTGCCGGAGGTAAAGAAGCTAACGACTTTACCAGCGGCTATGAAGTAGGTATGCGCACCATCAAAGAGCTGGCTCATGTATATCCAGACACTCCAATCGTGGCGCTAAGCGCTACCCCCAGCAGTGATTTAAAACGGCTTGCCAAATACCTAGATCCCATTCCCGCATTTCCGAAACCAACCAATCCCGATGACTTGCTAGACCTTTTTGAAACCCTGGCTATGCTAAACAGCCCCTCACAAATTCAGTAGTAGAAATTTTTCGGTGTCCGGTAACCGTTCACGTGAATATTACTTTCTCTGGAGAAAGTTTACCACCCAGGCTGAAAACAAAATTGTGTAATCAATTCCGTACGTGAACAGTTACTTTTTCCGTAAGCCCCTACAGCTGGTATAAGTCACTTGAGAGATAACTGCTCTCTTCCTACTTGGTAAACGCGTTCCTTCCTCTTACTCCTCTCCACGCAGCTTGGCCGAAAGCTCGTGCGCGCGTAGGTTCTCCTTACGCGCCAAAAGCGCAATGCTAGCTGCGTTTCTCTGCATTGTCTCCTTGGTGTACCGCACCAAAGCGGAAGACCTCATAAAATCTGCAACGGTCAATCCTGATGAGAATCTGGCAGTACCCTGAGTCGGAAGCACATGGTTACTTCCGGCAAAATAATCCCCCGCCACTTCCGGAGTCCACGGTCCAACAAACAGAGCTCCAAAAGTTTTAAACCCTCCGATCAGCTCTTCAGGATTCTGACAGTGCAGTTCGATATGTTCAGGCGCCATGATTTCACACGCACGGACGGCTTCATGGAAATCTTTGACTATAAAAATATTGCCGTACCGGCTTAAAGAATCGGTTACTGCGGCAGCAAGATCGTACTTAGCCACAAGGTTGTTTAACGCAGCTTTAATTTCTTCGGCTTTTTTTTGTGATAAAACAAAGCATACCGCAGCTTCATAGCCGCTGCCATGCTCGGCCTGCGCAAGCAGATCTATTGCCGTAAATTCAGAATTAGCGTCGTCATCAGCCAAAATTGCAACCTCAGATGGCCCGGCCAACGAGTCTATGCCAACACTGCCATAGACTAATTTTTTTGCCGTTTGTACCCTGGCGTTTCCAGGCCCCACGATCTTGTCTACACGCGGCACGCTTTCCGTACCAAAAGCCAGAGCCGCGATGCCCTGCGCCCCTGAAATACCGTATATTTCACTAACACCCAGATGCGCCGCAACC
>JAAYZI010000166.1 GCA_012514925.1 Deltaproteobacteria bacterium
GGCGCACAGACGTGCTGCCGCCTATCGAACAGTTAACCCAGTTACGTTGTTAGCTTCCTTACCTTAAAAATTCCCCCATGCCGCGCGCGGTCTGGGCCAAAACATTGCCCTTACTGCGCAGCACTTGAGCCTCATTTTCCACCAAGCGGTATTCGGAATCTCTGATCTCAAAATGGCCTGAGTTGTAGGTTTCTGTTGAAAAAATAATGCAATTTTGCCCGTCAATGATCGCGCCCTTGTCCCAGCCCATGCTTACAGCAGGTCGATCTGCGCTGACGCTTAAGAGGGATTGGCCTTGGCTGTACTGTTCGGGAGGTGATGTGTAACCTAAAAGCTCCATTAGAGTCGGCACTACATCCAGGTGGCTGGTTTGGTAATCAATCGTACCAGGCTCTCTGTTTGGTACATACAAGACTAACGGCACTTTGGTTTGTTTGTCCGAAAATGAGCTGGTATGACCGTAGTGGCCGTGTTCGAAAAATTCCTCTCCGTGGTCACCGCTTATTAATACAATTGTATTTTGCAGCAGCCCCTGTAGTTTAAGCTCTGCTAAAATCTCACCAGTTAAATAATCGTCTAGGTAGATCGCGTTTTGATAGGCGTTTTTTAATCTTGGCATATCGGATTGGCCAACGGTCACATAGTTGGCGGCGGGGATAGCGGGAGAAAATTTGGCGAATCTTGGTGGATAAGTGTACGGGGCGTGCGGTGCGTCAAAAAAAAGGAAAGAGAAGAAGGGGCGAGTCTTATCGCGAACTTTAAGCCACTCCACAAAGCCTTTGGCAAGTTTTGGGTCTCTCTCTCCACCCCGGTACCCAGTTATGTTATCCTCAATTGCTTCCGGTATACGTACAAAGGCACTCCTTCTAAATTCAGGGTAGGTGAGGCGGGTGCTGGACATTACTTTAAACTGATATCCTAGATCCAAAAGTTCATCAATTAGAACCGGACTTTGACGTTCGTTTAGGATATGGTGCCAGTACGAGCCGTAGAGCGAATAAAGCAGAGAGAAGATCCCAAAGCGGCTCGAGTTGCCGCCGCTGAAATGCCGCTTAAAAACCAGTGCATCATTGGAAAAAGAGGAGATGTGCGGTGTGATTTCAGGGTCAAGCATATCGTAACGCCAGGCGTCGATAATAATCATTAAGATGTTGGGATAGTTTGGCAGGGGGGTGCGGGAAGGGCGCTGTTTGGGGTAGTTTAGGGTGCTTCCGTGGGAGGCTCGTTCTGTAAGATGCTCACGCTCGACCTTAAAGCCTAAGTCTTCCTCTGCGAAGCCTTTAATCGTTAGGGGTTGATAGAAAGGGAAAAGGCGTCCGTACCTTGTGATTTCTCTTAAGTTATAAAGGTCGGAAACAGCATAAGCAGTTTTATCAATGATTACTGTAGCAAGTAAAAAAAGCGCCACAGTCGACCAGTAGCGCCAGGGAATTGGTTTCTCAGGCGCGGCTTGGCAACGCCGATAAAGTTTGTTTATCAGCCACAGCTCAAAGAGTATAAACGCTAGTAAAACTACTCCTGCCATGCTCCAGGTGGCCCAACCTAAGTCTACCGAATCATCGGCGCCCTCAGTCAAAAACAGATTGATTACCATTCCGTTGATGTGAAACTTAAAGAGGCGATAGATGGAGGTGTCGATGATGGTAAGGATCTGTAGGCTCACGAAAACTAGCAGTGTTACAGCGGTTAAAAATCCGCGCCGGGGCCAGATCATACAGAGTGGAAAGATAAACAAGGCTGCGCCAGCATAGAACATTGAGAAGTTAGATACTAAAGCTGCTGCAATGAACAGGTAGTGCTTCCAGGAGGGCGCTGGCGGAGAGCTTGCCACATACAGAGAAGCAATCACACAGGTAATCACCAAGTTGGTGAGCCACAACCCCCAAAACGCGTTAAAGGCGCATTTTCGTGGATTTGGGCGTAAGGAATTTTGGATCCTATTTGGCATGGCGGCATGTATCCGTTTGCATGAATATTTACTTTCTCCAGAGAAAGTGAAACTAACTCCGCGTTACCGCCGAGAGGCTTAAAACAAAAATTACATGATCAATTACACGCGTAAGCGGTTACGTAACACTACTAGATCAAAAACCCTGACTTCAAGAGCCACCACCAGAAAAGCCAGGCTCTGTTAATCCGGGCTTTTATTAAACCTTGTCACATATGCATATCTCGCGCGTAGCATACTAGTTTAATTTGCCAACCTTTTGCGCGAGATAAGTATATGCGACAAGGCCAATATTAGGTCGTACCAGATTGGATGGCTTTACGTTTTATATGGGGAAATCTAACATCGTCTGTGTGATGGTATCCGCCCACGTGAATTTTACTTTCTCTGGAGAAAGTGAAATTAATTCCGCGCCGCCGTCCAGGCTAAAACAAAAATTGCGTAATTAATTCCGTACGTGAACAGATACGGCGGCATTATAGGGGCAAAACGGAATCTAAGGAGACTTCGGGGGGTAGAAAACGAAGGGGATGGACGTGTTAGTGTTTTTAGCGCTGCGTGGTGGCGCTACATTTATAATCCTATCCCCTCGGTGGTTAGTTTTTATGTGAGTAGATTGTCCGCATACTGCAGTAGGGTTGCCAGAGCTTCTTCGAACTGAGTTTGAAGAAAAACTTTGGCAGTCCCTGGCTGACCGACTATCTGCACAACATACCGTTTGTCGAGGCGGGAGTAGCCAAAGAGCAAGCTTATGCACTTGATTCCTGATCTTAAGTGCTGCCATTTGGCTTTTAACCCCTTCTCCTTCAGGCAATCGCAAAGATACGTTCGGCACCGCTTCGTTGCGCACACCGTCAGCACAAGACCTCCGCAATTATATTCGATTAGATCGATGTTGAGTCGTCGAAGCTGCGGATGTGCATCAAACCACTCTCTGAAAGCCACCTGTGCCTCATCCAGTCTTGCTTGCGGCTGGATGAGGCTGCTACGTAAGACCCGTTTCTGCATTTTGACTCCCTCCAACTCTCTGTGCACCGCCTCGGACCGTTCGAAACAACTCCCGATTATTTCGAGCGGTCCGGGGCTGCCAGGACGGGTAATGCAGCACCGTCTACAAAACCTCTCCCTTACACAACCTTGGTTACACTAACAACGTCCGCCCCCCGCTCTCGACTGACTGCGGTCGACCGCGGGAGGGCGCATCACGATTTTGTTACCATCTCCGAATTGTCAAAAAACACAGCCGCAAGGCCGCTTATATCCCTTAACCGCCTTTTTTCACAAGGGTGAGATGGGGCCCTAGGGAATTGTGACTGGGGTTAGATTAGATTCTGTACCTAACTTTATGTTATGGTTGAGTTTAAACGGGAAAATTGACGAGAACGAGAACGCTCCTTAAAACCCTGTTAAATCCCGCTAGAATTCTGTTAGAGTCCCGCTAAAGTCCTATTTGGGTCTGCGGAAGATAATGAACGCCGCGCGTAGGATCCTTACATAACTAGGTTAAGGGACTTGGTGAGTTATTCTTGACGGCGGAGGGTATGGCCTACGTTTCTGCGAGATCGAAATCGTCAAAGGGCGGTATGCACAAAGTCGAACTGCTCCGGCTTCCAGAGGGTCCGGTCGCTTCTGGAGGAGAGGAGGAAGACGTGGCGCTTGGGGAGGTAAGCGCTTTCTTGGAGTTGGGCAGGGAGACGCCCCAACCTGTAGGATTTGAAGATTATTGTGGTTTAGTCACAGTGGCAAAACAGTGGCCGCAAGTAGAAAGAGAACTTAATCTGGCGAGTCTGTATGAACTCCGTGCGCTCTTATTGCACGGTACAGCTCAACCCCTTGGAAACAAGATGAGACCGTTTAAGTTCCCGCACTTGGAACCTCAGTACGCCGTAGCGCACGGGGCAGGATTGGAGGGGTTTCTTCAATGCGAAAAGGAGCTGGTGCGGCGACATGGCCGTGCCGCCAGCGTTGCCGAGTATGGATCCTACTGCAATTATCTGCGGGATCTGCTTGCTCCGGTGCCGTGGACTCGCCCTCTGCGCTCTCGCTTGTATGATATCTCTCGGAGTGACAGGTCTAATGAGCAGAAATACGAGGAGACCATCCAGCTGGTAGGCGAGTATACGGACGTGCTCAGACGCAAAATTGTGACTATTGACCATTCCCGTTGGGTGCGAGAGGCGCGCATTTACCAGATATTTCCGCGTGCTTTCAATTTGGCTGGTTGGCGTGAGGCGCAGGGCCGACCGATAGGATCTTGCAGCGGTAAGTTCTTTGTGGACTTCGACGTCCACGACCTCGAAAATTTGATCGAGAAAGGATTTAATTCAATTTATATCATCGGTGCCTTTCCGATTGGTAAAGTACATGCCAAGGGCTTTGCCGGTGGCTCGCCGTTTTCAATCAAATGTCATTGGATCGTGGATCCGGCGCATGGAACGGATAGTGACGTTAAGAACTTTGTCTTGATGTGCAATCGTCGGGGCGTGTCTGTAGTGGTGGACTTGGTGCTGAACCACTCCGCGGTGGATGCGGATTTAGTGAAGCGCAGACCGGATTGTTACATTTACCGTGAGTCACAACCTAAAGACCCCAACGGTCACGTATTTCAGGAGGAAACCGGATTGTGGCTGCAGCATGGCGGCTATCTTGATAATCGTGAAGGGCAGGGTCTCGTCCGGGAATATTGGAAAGACACCTTGCAGTTTAACCTGTGGAATCCAGATACCCGCCGTCTTCATATCGCCAGCACCAATGACTTGCTGCAGCGATACAATTTTAACGGCTTCCGTGTGGACATGGCCTATCAGATGTTGAATTCATATTTTGAAAAGAATTGGCAGTGCGAGTTGGACACCACTCGTTATCCCCGTCCTTCGCGTGAGTTTTTGGAGGAGCTAATCTCAGCTGTTAAAATTGAACATCCAGGCACGGCCTTTATTGCGGAAGGTTACGACGGTTGGCAAGAACTCTCTGAAGCCGGCTTTGACGCTATTTTCGGCCTAAATGACATGGATTGTAATCATAAGCACCATAAGGGTTGGTATAAGGGATTAATGAGTCGATCACCGGAGCAGATCCGTCAGGCGATCACGCGCAATGCATTTTTGCACTGCTGCCAGACAGGAGGCGCGGATATGTTTACCTTTATAGGAGACCATGACCGCCCGGCACCCTGGAGAGACCCCGAGTCGGTGGATGGTCGCGGTGGCTTCGGCCAGGTTTGGGTCTATGGAGCCACCTGGCTAACGCTGCTTAAGCCGGGACCACTGCTTTTCTACGGTGGACAGGAGGGGATGTTTGACGCCCCCTGTGATGAAGATTACAAAGCCATTACCTTTAAATGGCCGGTCACGATCAACTGGAGTGGGGTTAAGGATGAGTATGGGGGATTTGTCAATTATACGCTGCGGATGTATCAGATGATCCAAGAACGTTTAGGGCCGGGAGAGCTGCATTTTACGTTGCTTGAGCCTGAGGACGATGTGAAGCAGCAGCAGCCGTGGGTGGGTTACGTGATACATCGCGCTGATGATGAGCCGCCCTTCTCCAAATGGATCGCTATAGTGGCTAATCCTACTGATGCTCAGGTGAAAGTCGAATGCTCACGTCCGGATCTAGGCGTGTCGTTCAAGATTAATCTCGATTCTTGTGGACCGCATGGGGTGGAAGCGGTTTGTAATATACTTTAGATAGTCGGATAATCCCATGCCTTAGGCTGATAGCGGGCGATTATGGCGCGTGGCCTGCCCGGGATTTTTTAAGAAATTGTCTGAAGCATCTTTAAGTCTTCGGGGGAAGAGAGGATGAAAGGTAAGGGGAAGGAACAGCGTGGTTCTACCGGAAGTGAGCGCTAGCCTTTTTAAAAAGGCCGTTGGTGCCCCAGTGGGTGTGTTCATAACAGCTGCAGTGCGGATCGATTTCCAGGGGGAAAGCGAGAGGGCAAAGAGGCCGATTAGCACTTCAGCTGTTTTTTATTTGACTCTGAAATATCCGGGTTAGGACAAGACCTCCCGCGCCATAGCCCGGATTAGTTCAGGGATGTTTTCGCCGCTGGCGCTCGAAACGGCTAGGCAAACACGCCCTTCTTGGCGAAAGGAATACACAAGCTCTTCTAGTTCGGCGCGATCAGAAACAGCGTCGATTTTTGTCAGCACCACGATCTGCTTTCTACTTGCTAGTTCAGGTGAAAACGAAGCCAGTTCGGCATTGATCATTGCAAAGGCTTGTTGGGGCGGCAGGTGTTCGCCGTTTTCGTCGAGCTGCAGAGGATCTAATAGGTGAACTAGAATTTTAGTACGTTCGACGTGTTTTAAGAATTTGGTTCCTAGGCCTTTGCCTTCATGCGCTCCGGGGATAAGACCCGGAATATCGGCTACGACAAAGCTGCGCTTGTCGCTGGTTTGAACCACCCCCAGATTGGGCGTTAGGGTGGTAAACGGATAATCAGCGATCTTCGGTCGGGCCGCAGATATTCTCGAAATAAGCGTAGATTTGCCTGCGTTTGGGAACCCGATTAGTCCAACATCCGCCACCAGCTTTAGGGAGAGCATGAAGCTTCCTGCTTGACCGGGTTCTCCGGGTTGAAAATGCTGAGGAGCCTGGTTGGTGGGCGACTTGAAAAAAGCGTTACCCTTACCACCACGTCCGCCCTGCGCCAAAATGAAGCTTTGACCGTCCTCATTTAGATCGCAGACCAGGGTGTTGCTTTCGACGGCGCGTACTTCAGTTCCAACCGGCACGAGGATATAGAGGTCTTCTCCGGCTTTACCGTCTTTTAGAGAACCTCCCCCGGGACGGCCGCTTTCAGCGCGCCAGTGGGGGTTGAATTTAAAATCAAGCAGGGTGTGTTTATTGGCATCTGCTTTTAGGATCACAGAACCACCCTGGCCGCCATTCCCTCCATCGGGGCCGCCTAAGGGAACATATTTTTCGCGGCGAAAATGCTTGCTACCGCTTCCGCCGTTTCCAGCTTGAACATGAATAACGGCTTCATCGATGAATTTCATTGCGCACAGGGCGGCGGGAAATGTCCTTCCTAAGCCTGTTCGGCTACCGGCAAAACGCTGACGGTCTGCCTCTGAGACCTGGTGAATTTCACGACACCATCTTTTAGAGCAAAAAGCGTATAGTCGCTACCAACGCCTACGTTGGCACCGGCGTGAAAGGTGGAGCCTCTCTGGCGCACCAAGATATTACCGGCTTTTACAACTTCTCCGCCATAACGTTTAACGCCCAGCCGTTTGCCCGCCGAGTCACGTCCATTCCTAGAACTTCCGCCTGCCTTTTTATGTGCCATAATCTACCATCCTAATGTTTGTTCAGGGTTTGTTTTGATCCTCCGGCCCTTATGCAGTGCTGCCACTATGAGTTAATGCTTTCAACTAAGAGCTCTGTCTTCTGTTGGCGGTGGCCCTGCCTCTTGGTGTATCCGGTTCTTATCTTCTTTTTAAAATTCTAATCTTCTTATCTTTGTGCAAACCCAAAATCTTGGCTTTGACCGATGCGCCTTCAATATAGGGTGCGCCAATCTGTACAGACTCGCCACCGACTAATAGAACCTTAGCGATCTCAATTTCATCTCCTACCTGGCCGTCTAGTTTCTCAACTAAGATTTTCTGACCTTGGCAGACCCGGTACTGTTTACCGCCACTCTCGATGACTGCGTATTTATTTTCTTCGTTCATAACCACACCACTATAAAGCGCATTAGCGTTTGATTTTTTCGGCAGCGAAGTATAGCCGAAGTAAGAAGCTCTTAAAAGAGAACTTACTGAAATTTTTGGTAATTGTTAAAAATTACGGCTCCAACCATCTATATAAAAACACTAGCCTTTTTTGTTAAGCTGAGTTAGAAGATTATTACTCTGAATTAAAGGAAAAGCAAGGTTTTAGGATATTACGTATTGCTGTGGGTTTGGGAAGCGGGGCACGATTGGAATAGTGGCTCGTATACGTATATAATAGAAAGTGGTTTTTTGTTTATTTGAGGCTAGTTAAAGCCCTTACCATGGCGGAAAAGAAATACTTAATAGCGGTGGTTGAGGACGATGAGTCGGTCCGGCGCAGCCTGGTGCTTAATCTTGAGGTTGAGAGCTTTGAGGTAGTAACCGCAGCGGATGGTGAGGAGGGGCTAGAAGTTATAGAGCAGCGTAGTCCAGACCTGATTGTGTTGGATGTGATGATGCCCAAGAAAGATGGGCTGCAAACTTGTAAAGAGCTTCGTAAAGCAGGGAATGCTACTCCTGTGATACTTCTTACGGCGCGTGATCAGGAAGTCGATAAGGTTCTAGGTTTGGAGTTGGGCGCAGATGACTATCTCACTAAACCTTTTGGTATGCGTGAATTGATCGCGCGAATTAAAGCTTTGCTTCGCCGCACAGTTAAGATTCAAGAGGTGGAGCAGGTTCAATTCGATGATGTGGTTATTGATTTTAAGGCCTATCGGGCAGAGAAAAATCAAGCGCCACTTGAGCTCTCGGCGCGAGAATATCGGCTGTTGGCTTATCTTGTCGCTAAAGGGGGCTCGGTTGCGACCCGAAACGAGCTTTTGGATGAAGTGTGGGGGTACAATTCTTATCCTTCGACTAGAACAGTGGATAACCATATCGCGCGGTTAAGGCAGAAAATCGAACGTGATGTTAATTCCCCAAAGCATATCCTGACTGTGCATGGGGTGGGCTATAAGTTCGTGGTCTAGTCTTTTTTGTTTTCAACCTGAGCGGTAAAATCTCACTTCGCCGCGGAATTAATTCACTTTCATTTCACTTTCTCTGGAGAAAGTAATATTTGTGTGCGCAATTATCGAAAAAATTGTAAAAAAATTGTCACAAATTTGCATCTTTTTTGACGCATTTGAATCAAATACAAGTACAGGGTCAAACGGTTTAGAGTGGTTTTTAAGCTTGGTCAGGCCCAAAAGGCACTCCAACAGTAAATTAGTTCGATAAAATGAGTAAATTTACTGATTATCAACTTATGATATTTGAAAAAGAGAAGATTGAGTGCGACGACGTATTGGAGCTTCTTGGCGATTATCAAGATCAGGAGCTTCCCCTTTCCCTTAGAGCCCGTGTGGCATCACATCTTGCCCAGTGTCCGCACTGTTTTGAGGTCGAACGCGGTTATCGCATGGTGGTCGACCTAGCTCGCGAGTTAAAAGAGCCCCCTATGCCGGAGGGAGTGCGTAGACGTCTTAGAGAAGCCTTAAACCGGAGACTGGGGCTGCGCCTGTAGCTACTTTCTACCCTTTTTCTACCCCTTTATATATAAAGGAGTAAGGGGGGATAGTGTTTTCACCCCTAAAAATGGTCCCCTGAGGGGACCTTTTCCCTCAGCTTCAATGTTAGTGGGTTTTGTGTAATCAATTCCGTACGTGAACGGTTACGGGGATAGTAAGAGGGTAGAACATGTCCAATAAAGTCTATCTAGTTGACGGCTCGTCTTATATTTTCCGCGCTTACTATGCGATTGCGCCACTTTCTTCGAGTAAGGGGCTTCCGACTAACGCTATTTTAGGTTTTACGCGTATGCTGCTTAAGCTACTACAGGAGCCGGGGGCTGATCGGGTGGTGGTCGTCTTTGATGCTGGAAAAGAGACTTTCCGCAACGCACTTTATCCAAACTATAAAGCCAATCGTAAGGAGTGTCCTCCTGAGCTTTTAAGGCAGATGCCGTATTTTAGGGCGATGTCTGAGGCGCTTGGGCTGCAAATCTCAGAGCTGCCGGGCTTTGAGGCGGATGATGTAATCGGAACATTAGCCTGCCGATTGAAAGAAGCCGAGCTTGAGGTTGTGATTGTTTCCAGCGACAAAGACCTGATGCAGCTAGTAGGCGGAAGCGTCTCTATGTGGGATACGATGCAGGACCGGCGTTACGGCGAAAGGGAAGTTGAGGAGAAGCTTGGAGTGCCGCCAAACAAAGTGGTCGACTTCCTAGGTCTGACTGGGGATTCCTCGGACAATATTCCTGGGTTGGCTGGTGTTGGACCTAAGACGGCATGCCAATTAATTGAAAAATATGGGGATGTTAAGAACATAATAGCCTCGGCGGCGTCCATAAAAGATGACAAAACTTTAAGAAATCGTGCCAAGATCTCCCAGCAAATTGAATTAGATAGTGACATGCTGCGTCTAAGCCGTCGTTTGGTGGAGGTAAACTGTAATTCACCGGTGGTTCTAAGTGTTGAGGGCAGTGAGGTCGGGTTGGACCAGTTAAGCGATGATATGTTGGTCGAAGCTGTGCGGCGTAGGGACCCTAAGCGGGAGAGCTTGCTGGCACTAATTGAGGAGCTGGAGTTTTCATCTCTATTTAAAGACCTTGACCTTACTCCACCAGCCGATAAGGAATCCCTGGCCGAAGAGTTCAATTACCACACCGTCTACCGGCAAGATTTTGAAGCGTGGTACGCCAAGCTTAGCAAACAGTCAGCTTTTGCTTTTGACCTTGAAACTACCTCCCTGAATGTGCTTGAAGCCGAGATTGTGGGGCTATCGTTTTGCTGGTCTGATCAAGAAGCTTATTATATTCCGGTTGGTCACGACTTAGGTCATGCAGAGCAGATGACGGCTGCGGAAGTGTTGGAATGTATGGCGCCGCTATTTCGAAATGCTGCTGTAAAAAAATACGGTCAGAACCTTAAATATGATCTTAGCGTGCTGGCGCGGCACGGAATTGAAGTGGAAGGGATCGGTTTCGACTCCATGGTGGCCAGCTACCTTCTGCATCCTGACCGTAATAATTATGGTCTTTCGGCTCTGGCCAAGGAGTACTTGGGCTTGGAGGCGACGGAGTATGCCGAAGTGATCGGGGACAAAGCCGAGTTTGCAGAGGTTTCGGTTTCAGACGCCACACTTTATGCCGCGCAGGATGCCCACTACGCTTGGTTGCTGGAGGAGAAACTAGGGGCGCTTCTTTCGCGAGAAGGTCTTTTGGATGTTTTCTTAAAAGTAGATCTGCCTTTGGTGCCAGTGCTTGCGCGTATGGAGCTTAGAGGGGTGCGCATTGATGCTGGTCTGTTGGAGCGTATGTCGCATGAGCTGGGAACTAAGCTTGAACTTTTAGAGGGTCAGCTGTACGAGGCGGCTGGCTGTAAGTTTAATCTAAATTCCCCCAAGCAGCTTTCGGAGGTGCTTTATGAGAAATTGGGCATTCCTACCAAAGGATTAAAGAAGACCAAAACCGGGGTGTCTACCGACTCCAGCGTGCTTGAAAGGTTGAGTCACTCTCACCCATTACCGGCGCTAATCTTGGAGTACCGGCAGCTTCACAAATTAAAGAGCACTTATGTAGACGCACTGCCGGTTCAGATTTCTCCCATAACCGGGCGGCTACACACGCGACTAAATCAGACCGTAACAGGTACCGGACGCCTCTCCAGCTCTGATCCGAACTTGCAAAATATCCCGGTGCAGAGCGAAGAGGGACGTAAGATTCGCGCCGCTTTTGTGGCCGAGGAGGGGCAGGTTTTGGTGTCTGCTGATTACTCCCAAGTTGAGCTACGGATTTTAGCGCATATGAGCGGGGACCCAAATTTAATTGCCGCTTTTGAAGAGGGGCGGGACATTCATTCAGAGACAGCGCGAGAACTGCTGCGCTTGTTCCCGGGGGAGCCGGTTACTGTCGAGCAGCGGCGCATTGGCAAGGTTCTTAACTTCGGAGTGATTTATGGTATGAGTGGCTTTCGTTTAGGGCGCGAGTTGGGCATCCCAGTGCATATTGCAAATGCCTATATCGAGAATTACTTTGCGCACTATGCTGGGGTAAGCCGCTTTTTTGCCAAGTTGGAGCGTCTTGCCGAAAAACAGGGCTACGTTTCGACTATTTTGGGACGGCGGCGCGTCATCGCGGATGTTGACGTGAGCGGCAGAGACAAAGGCTTTTTGCGCAGAGTGGCGGTGAACGCCCCGATTCAAGGGACCGCCGCAGATATGATTAAGCTGGCGATGATCCGGTTGGACCAACGTATACGCGCACAGCGGCTACCTCTTGCGATGTTGCTGCAGATACACGATGAGCTTCTTTTTGAATGTCCTGAAGAATTTAAAGAGGAGGCGACGCAGATCGTGCGGCAGGAGATGCAAGGTGTGGCCGAACTGAAGGTGCCGCTTGAGGTGGATGTGCGTTGGGGATACAATTGGGAGAGTGCGCACTAATGGGGGCGAGTAGGGCGGGGAAGTCCAAAGTTATGTTTTTGGTTGAGAATTCAGGCCGGGGTGCAATGTTACGCGGAAGTAGTGACGCCGAACTGGTGGCGAAGGCCGTGGAGGGTGATCGAAACGCATATCGTGGCTTAGTGGAGCGGTATGAGCGCAAGGTAATGGCGCTGGCATACGAGATCACAGGTTCGCATGAAGATGCCGAAGATGTGGTGCAGGAGAGCTTTGTGAAGGCATATTTAGCTCTGGGCCAGTTTAAGGGCGATGCCACGTTTTATACTTGGTTGTACCGCATTGTGTACAACATGGCGATCGATTTTAAGCGCAAAATGGCTAGACGCGGCGGCCCGCCGCTGGAGTTCGATGAGAGCCAGACTCAGGCAGGCGCGGTCGGAGATGGCTCTCTGGCGGGAGATCGTTTCGTGTCAGCCCCGGAACTGATGATGCGGCGCGAGGATATGACGCAGTTTCGAAGGTTGATGGAGGAGCTGACGGAGGAGCATCGTGCTGTGATTATCTTGCGTGAGGTGGAGGGCATGTCTTATGAGCAGATTGCCAAAACTCTGGGAGTGAATAAAGGAACCGTGATGAGCCGTCTCTTTTATGCGCGTAAAAAGCTGCAACAGGGGTTAAAGAACGATAGGCTGCTTGAGGAGGAAGAGCAGTATGAGGAGGCTGATGGCGGGGCTGTTGCTATTTTAAGAGTGAGTGCAAAGTAGTAGAGGGTCTGTGCTGTGTGGACGGGCTTTAGTTAGAGGGTCTTAAGAGGATTTATGGTCAAAGTAGGAGATCAAACCTTGAGTAAAACGCTGGCTGAAACGCTGACTAAAACACTGACTAAAACATTGACTGAACGTCAAGAGAAGTTGCTTTCAAAGTACCTAGATGGCGAGTGTGGAGCGCTGGGTCGGTTACAGGCCCGCCGCCTTATGATTCGTTCCGCTGCGGCGCAAGCTTTTGCGGAAGATTTGCGCAACGTAAGTGGATATGCGCGCCGTTGGTACGATATGCAGGCTTATGAGAGCGTTGGGCGCGCTTCTTTGTGGGATCGGGTAGATCAGCGCATCGGTCAGGAGCAGCGCGCTAGTTTGTATTTAGGAGAGCGCACGCTTGCGCCGGTGGCGAAAGATCGTGGTTGGCATTTAGGTTGGGGTCTCTCTGGAGCGGCGTTAGCAGCTGCATGTTTAGCTTTTTTCATTCTCCCTTTTACAGGTCAGGATCGTAATCTCGATTCTGTGGGAGGGATCTACGCCAAGAGCGCCACGCTGGATAACCAAGCCGGGGGCGTCGTTCCTCAAGTCCAGACTGTGTCAGCCGGGGGCGTTAATATTGGAGATCCGTTATATTCCGAGCGTGGATATTCAAGCCAAGTTGAGGTGGATTGGTTGCACAGCAGTGGGCAGGTTAGCTTGATACCAAACAAAGACCGGCGCGCGCCGATTATTTGGGTAAAAAAGCCCAGTCCGCTAACGCCGCAAGCGCAGGTGTTTGAAGGCAAAAACAGCACCGATATTCGAATCCTAAACGAAAGCTCTCCTCCTTACAGCTTTGCCGGTGAGGAATAGGTAGACGAGAGGTAGAGGGCAAGTTACGTTTAAGTGTGTAGTATGGTCAGAAGTAAGCTCTTTTCTACGACGGGTTGGTTAAGTTTTTGTCTAGCCTTGTTTGCTGTTGCAAGCCCTTCCACCGCAGAGCCACGCTCAAAGGTTATCTCAAAGGAACAAACCAACGAAGTAACTCTTAGAGTGAGGGCGATTCGCGCGCATGGCGTGATGCTTAAAAAGGTTAAGACTGCCGAGGATCGGAAAGGTGCGCGCACCAAGCCCCAATATTTAGATCAGGAGCTTGCAGACCTTGAGTCTAAACTGCGAGCTTTGCCGTATCGGACCTACCGTCTGATTACCAGCCGTGAGGTGGTGCTTCCAGTGATGAAACAGCAAACTGTGCGGCTGCAAGGGGGGCAGACTCTTAATCTACGGTTACTCTACGCGGACCGTGCACGAATTGGCATGTGGCTAAACTGGTTGAATAAAGCAGGCAGCACCTTGCTGGATACGCGGGTACATTTTAACCGTGGCGAAGTCATGCTTACCGGCACCGAAAGCAGCAGTAAGTGCGGCATGTTGTTATCGCTTGAGGTGCTTTCAAAGTAGGGTGGGCCTATTCCGGATGTTTTTTCCGGTAGTGTCATCAATAATTGCCTGGTGTCAGGAGTATGACGTTTGGCCAGGATTTTGTGGCCCCAGGCGCTGCTCTATCTTACTGGAAATACTCAATAATAAAATAAAGCTCAAGTAGCACCCCTTTAGATCCGACACTTAAAACTGGCCCGCTTTGTGCTTGTGTTCTTTCTTGTGGTTGTAAGTTTCTAACTCAGTTCACCGAAGGTTTCAGGAATATGTCGAAAAAACTGGATGATGTCAGGCCTGTCAATGAATCCGATACTTTTGAGATTATTGAGACCGCGATTGACGATCTCGACCTGCTTACCAGGGCTTTTGACCTGATCAGCGCTGTTTGTCAGGAGGAGGCTGAAGATGATCCTTCTTTGGATTTCGAACCAGCCGCTCCGCGTTTAGTGCTGCACTAATTGGATTATCTAATTAGGTTAACTTGGTGGCGATCCCTCAGGAATCGTCTTCATCACTGAGCAACTTCCAAGCGCAGATCATCAAAAGCCGCGTCAATCCGCGTTATCCGAAGATTTACGACATCGCCGGGTTTTGCTCCGCCGGGGAGCTTTACCAAGGTGGGTAAGAATACCTCATCCAGCTCGACCATAGGGGTTTTAAAATCGGTCCTAAGCACCGTGGCTTGAATCGTCCTTGATTGCGTCATTCTGCGCTCCAAGTACTTAAGCAACCAAAACCGTCGTGATTCTCTCACCAGCATACCGGCCGCGGCGCGGAACTCCTCTGTTTCTGAGATAAGCTTCTCATATTCGCTGCGGCTGTAACATGGCTGGCCGTGTCTTAGAAACCACAGAATCTGGCGCTGGTTGCAAAGATCGAGGTAGCGGCGGATTGGAGATGTCGCCTGGGTATAGGCCGCAATTCCCAGTGTTGAGTGCGGTATAGGATCAAATGACAGTGAGGAGGGTTTTAGTGTGGTGCGTATGGCATAATCACGCGCAGGTCCTTGAGGGATTTTTTCCAGGACGCTTTGATCTGGCGCTTCCGAAGGGGGCTGCCCTCTAAAAACAATTGGAATATTATGCTTGATAGCAAAATCAGCGATAAACTGATTGCAGAGCACCATCATCTCACCGATGAGGCTGTGTCCCGGAGCGTTCTCATCCATTTCGACCAAACCTAGCTCGCCGTCTTCTTTCAGGACCACCATGACTTCGCGTTTGTTGACCTTAAATCCTCCAGCTGTCACGCGCAACGCTTCGCACCCCGACGCGATATTATAGAGGATGTTCAGGTCAGAGTCGCTGGTTTCTAAGAGCTTATCGACTTCTTCGTAGCTGTACCGTTTTTTAACGCTAATTACTGAAGGTGAGATCTGGCCATTGCTTACATTAAAATTGTAATCGACATCCCAGAGGCAGCTTAAACACAGCCGCGCTTGATTTTCGACTAAGCTGCAGGTCTGCTGCGAAAGAGATTCCGGCAACATGTTGATCGGGCCGTCTGCAAAGTAAAAAGAAGTCGTGCGCCGTCTGGCTTCGAGATCGACGGACGAGTCGGGGGGCAGAAGCGCTGCTACATCGCTGATATGCACGCCGAGGCGGTAGCCGGTGGGAGTCCGTTCGATTGAAATCGCGTCGTCCATATCTTTTGTGTTGTGGTCATCCACGGTAAAGGCCGGTAGCGCGGTAAGGTCGAGACGGATCTCTCTGTCGGGGCACTGCTCTAAGCTTGGAATTGAAATCTCGGCGGCCTGCTTCAAGACCGCTTCTGGAAACTCCGGGCGGATATTATTTCTAATGATGGCCGGATTAGTCAGATCTGAGAACTCGCCTAAGTGGCGCAGCAACTGATAGGCTTGCTCAGGGCGCTGTCCGTTGAGACCGAGTTTTAGCTTCTCTTGGCAGGCATCTAACAGCTCTTTAGCCTCTTTTTGGCGGGATGGGTCTAGGTTGGGAGAGTTGACGGCGGTGTCCTTCAGGAGAGTTAGGTAAAAATTCAGGGTTGCAGGAAGCGGCGCTTGAGGGTTTTCAAGACGGTCCGCAAAATGGCGCAGGGCGCTTTCTTGGGCCTCTAAGCGTTTTCTCTTAGATTCTTCCGCGCGTTTTAGCTCGTCTACGACCAGCGGAGGACGGGGGATAAAAAACTCTTTCTTGCGTTTAAAGTAGATCGAGTCGCAGAGGAGGGCGAGGCGCAGCATAAGGTGATCGTGGATCTCATCCTTTCCAAAATAAAGGGCACAGAGCTCGGAGTTTTTGTACTCCCGATCCTCTTCAAAGATCAGGGACCAAAGCTCTTCGAGGTCGAGCGAAAGGGCGTCCGTTTTGGCTTTTGCGGACAGGTCGCTAAGATATTTGGTTTTGTCCTGGCTGGTAGCGAGGTCGGCCGGCAGGCTGGATGGAAGTTGGTGCAACCTGTCCGCCGCCAGTTCAACTTCGGCACCACGTTCATTAAGGACTAGATACTTTGGCTTTTTGAAAGTAACGATGGCTCCAATCAGGCCAGCACCCTGGTTTTCGTACATCACCAGAGTGCCCGGAGAGAGGGTGCCCTCCTGTGGAGGTTTAGCTGATGTTTTGGGGAGGATGCTCATGCGGCTCAAGTTGAGCATGGAAAGTTAGTGGCTGTCAATTTAGGGTGTGCTTAGGGTGTGCCAGAAGCCGGTGAAATATCCGCGTTAATCAATCGGCGGTTGGCTGGCAAGCGCAACCAGCTCTGCAAACTTGCTCTTCCCGTAAAAGGGGAGAGACTTGTATGGCCCGATTAAATCCGGAGTTTGTGGAACGAAAACTGAAAGCCCAGAGTAGCGCGCGTCCTTTGCTTTTCGAAAGGGACCGCCCGCTTTATGCGCGATTAATTTACTTCGGTACCACTGCTCAAAGCTGTTTTTGGCCTTTATCAGTTCAGGCTTGTCCTTTGGAGTAAGGCTATCCAGAAAGCTTTGAAGATCGTAATAGCTTTCATTTTCGGATGAAAAAACTTTAAATAAGGCGTGGACGGCGATTGGATTGGAGTTTTGCAGCAAACCGTCAACCACAGGCCCGATCTTTTCGGGTAGGGCTTTAAGGGCCGCGCTGTCGACTAAAGTATACACTCCGTAACCTTGGTCACTCTCCATGATGGCGCTGGCCACATCCCGGCCCGAAAGCTCTGGCCGCATCGCCATTGTGCGCAAGAGTTCAGAGTAGTATGTGCCTGGTAAGCGCAGTGCCAGGGGCGATGCCAGGATGTATTCGGACGTTCCTGCAAAACTAAAAAGGTTCTCAATCGCGGCTGTTCCAGATTGGTGGAGAAACAAGAGGCGCAGTTTAGATTTCAGCTTTTCGTTGGCTGCCGCCACGGCCGCTCCAACTTGCTCCATACTCAACCATTTCCCGCTGGTTTTATCCAAACAGATCTGGCCGAGCTTCCCTGGAGGGCTGACTAACACCAGGACGTAGTTTTCAGCGTTTCCTATTTTGATGATCCAATCTAAGAATCCTGTGAACTCAAGAATCTCCGCGCTTTCGTCGCTGCCAAGTTCCCGCGCCTCTCGGTAAACTTGGCTCTGCTTTAAACCAAGTGTCACGCGCGCGAGTTTACTTGACTCCTGAGTGTCGACTTGCAGTAAGACCATTAGATCTTTGCTGATGATTCCGCCCTCCAGGGCGGACAGGATCTCATCGGCTGCCGGGCTAAGCGAGTTATCAAGGCACAGATAGTAAGCCAGCAGCCATTTGGGTGTTGCCGACCTGGGTTGCCCCCAACTTACAACTGGAGAGTGGAGCGCCAGCGCTAGAAGGAGAAAGCAGTTTCTGAAGAGCTTAGTGGTCATGTCGTTCTCCTTACGGTTTTGCTGCAGCGCGCGGTAGTCCGTAAAATTGCGTCGAACCACAGGGCGGGTCCTGTGGGAAGCTGCGTACCAGGGCAATTAGCTCAAAAAGCGCCGCTCGTGCTCGATTTGAGGGGTCAATTAAACTGTCTAGCGAAGTCTTAACCATTAATTTTTGGTCAGGTAGCTCCGCTGAGAATGAAACTTGCCCGGGATCGAACATGTTGCGGCTTTGGCCGGGTTCCTCAAAAGGGTATTTCAATTCATCACAGGCTTGCGCCAATTTCCACACCAGTGCGGGCAGATCAGTTAAAGCAGCCGCGCTAAGTTTGGTGAAAGTTTCGTCTTTAACCTGGTGTCGGCCGCGCTTAACCACTCCGCACTCAAAGAAGAGGTCGTCATCTATAATTTTATACTGCTCAAAATCTCTCCCGCTAAAAGACGCGCGGCTTAGATACAACTCCAAAGTGTTGACTTTGAATTCAGGAGGTTTCTGCTGACTGCTGCACCCGCATAGTGACGCCAAAAGCACGATTGTAAGTTTAAGAAAAAATTTAAAGCTCCAGTTTACGCCCCCCCAGTTTATGTCTCTCCAGTTTGCGCTCCTGCAATTTGTGTTCTCACTGTTTGTGTTCCTCCAGTTTATGTCTCTCCAGTTTGTGTCCCCGCAATTTGTGCTCCCCCAGTTTATGTCTTTCCAGTTTATGTTCCCGCAATTTATGTTCGCCCTATTTGTGCTCCCCCAGTTTATGTTCCCCCAATTTGTGTTCGCCCAGTTTATGTTCGCCCAGTTTATGTTCACAGTCGAGCCTTCAGTAATATTGCACATTACAATAACGTACCAGCATTAATATTCGAAATGAGTTATCAGCAGCCGCTAAATACCCAACTACACTTAACACGTTGCGGCTGATACGTCTATCAACACAGACCCCCCCCAAAAAAATCCTTACGACGCGTCCTTAGATATTTCACCAGCTTTCTGCTACGCCCCGCCAACACGCAGCCCAACCGACATGCAGCGCCAAGATCCCGCCATCACGCGACGTCGAGGATTCCCGCCATCACACGGTGTCGAAGACCTCGTCACCACGCGGCCCAACCGACACCCCGCCGACACGCGACGCCAAGACCCCGCCGTCACACCCCGACCAATCCGCTGCGCATTTACTTTCTCCGGAGAAAGTAAAAATAAAATAGCTCCACGTTTTTTCCCTCACCCTCGACTGCCCTCCCGGCCACGAAGCCCTGCCGACACACCCCCGACCAATCCGCTGCGCATTCACTTTCTCCGGAGAAAGTAAAGATAACCCCGCGATATCATTAGGCCCAAAAACGAAAGTTGCAACACTACTCCAGCCGGGGAGCCCTGCCACCCTGACTCAAAACCCTATAAGCCCC
>JAAYZI010000167.1 GCA_012514925.1 Deltaproteobacteria bacterium
CGGCAATGCCGCCGTCATCCCAAAAAGCTTCCTGGTGCCCGTGCGCACCCTGACAGCCACAATTGCAGCAGAGATGGGAGAAGCGGTAAACGGTAGCGAGCACTATTTCGCACTCTTTGCCATCGGCATTGTTCTGTTTGTAATCAGCTTCGTGATTAACGTAACCGCCGATATTTTTCTCCACAAAGGTCGGCCATAATGAACTCTCACCGCTCCCAGAAGCTGGCCTTCTTTTGTTTGCTGTTGGCTACGCTTTTAGTTGTCATTCCAGTTGGAATGGTGGTGGTGATTATCGTCCAGAAAGGCCTGCCTGGCATTAGTTGGGAGTTCCTCACAGACGTACCCCGCAAGGGAATGCGCGCCGGCGGAATCTATCCAGCAATTATCGGCACGCTTTACTTGGTCACGGGGGCCATTGTTTTTGCCCTGCCAATCGGATTGCTGGCGGCGATTTATTTAAGCGAATACTCACGGGACAATTTTCTTACTCGAGTCATCAGGCTGGCAATCGTCAACCTATCAGGAGTGCCTTCTGTGGTGTACGGCCTTTTCGGCCTAGCGCTCTTTGTGGTGTTCTTCAATTTCGGCGCCTCGATTCTAGCGGGCTCACTTACTTTAGGAATCATGATTCTGCCGATTGTAATCACTACCTCGCGTGAAGCTTTAGAAAGCGTACCTGAAGCCTTCCGAGAAGTAAGCCTATCTTTGGGCGCTAGTAAGTGGCAAACGATCCGGCATGTAGTGCTGCCCAATGCGATTCCGGGAATATTGACTGGGACAATTCTAGGGTTGGGAAGAGCAGCCGGCGAGACCGCACCAATTCTCTTTACCGTCGCGGCGTTTTACCTCCCGCAGCTACCAAGCTCCATTTTCGATCAGGCTATGGCGCTGCCGTATCATCTCTACGTGATCTCAACGCAAGTACCGAATGTGGACGAAAAAATCCGCTATGGCACAGCATTTGTGCTCCTGGCGATGGTGCTGTTTATGAACTTACTGGCTACTATCATACGGTCTCGCTTGCGAAAGAATAAGAGATGGTAAAGTTCGAAATCAAAGATTTTAGTATTAGCTTCGGCGCAGTGCGTGCGCTGAACCGGGTTTCTTTCGAAATCAAGGCCAACGAAATCTTAGGCATCATTGGTCCATCCAATAGCGGCAAGACTACTTTTTTGCGTAGTCTTAACCGGCTGATTGACCTCACCCCTCATTTTAAGCAGGAGGGGACGATCCACCTGGAAGGCGAAGACCTGAGGGAAATAGACGTAGAAGAGGTGCGACGCAGAGTCGGAATGGTTTTTGCCCTGCCGCTGCCATTGCCTCTTTCGATTTTTGATAATGTAGCCTACGGCGTACGAATGCACGGACTCACTCACAAGACACGGGTGGCGGAACGTGTAGAGGAGTCCCTGAAGCAGGCTTACCTCTGGGACGAAGTGAAAGACCGCCTGGGAGAATCGGCTTTTAAACTCTCAGGAGGTCAGCAGCAGCGGCTCTGCATCGCCAGAACTTTAGCAGTGGAACCCGAAGTAATTCTGTTCGACGAGCCTTGTTCCGGTCTCGATCCAATCTCCACAGCCAAAGTTGAGGATGCCATGGTGATTCTTAAACGTAACTACACAATTGTGCTGGTCACAAACAATGTTAAACAAGCAGCCCGCGTAAGTGATCGCACTGCATTTCTCCTAGGTGGAGATCTGATCGAACTTGATGAGACCGACAAGATCTTTACAGCGCCGCGGGACGAACGCACTGCGGACTACATTTCGGGAAAATTTGGATAATGGCAGCCATCGAAGTTAAGAATCTTGATTTTTGGTACGGCTCATTTCAGGCCTTAATCAAGGTTAACGCATGTTTTGCGAAAAACAAGATTACCGCCGTAATCGGTCCATCCGGCTGCGGGAAATCTACGATGCTGAGAGTTTTTAACCGCATGAACGACCTGATAGACGGTGTGCGTATGGCGGGAGAGGTCATAATTGACGGCCGGAATATCCTGGACGCTAAAGCAGATTTGGTGCCACTGCGAAAGAGCGTAGGCATGGTTTTCCAGCGCCCCAATCCTTTTCCGCTGTCGGTGTATGAGAATATTGTTTTCGGGCCTCGGGTTCATGGCGGTGATACCTCCCGGGATGCGCTGGATCAAATTGTGGAAGAGAGTCTAAAGAGCGTTCTACTTTGGGATGAACTTAAAGATAAGCTTAAACGCCCGGCTCTAAACTTGTCTCTTGAACAGAAGCAGCGGCTTTGTATTGCTCGCTTGATCGCTGTCAGACCAGAAGTGCTCTTGATGGACGAGCCTTGCTCCACACTCGATCCCCAAGGCACCGCCCGAGTCGAGGATTTGATGCGGGAGCTTAAGCACGACTATTCAATCGTGATCGTGACCCACAATATGCAACAAGCGGCACGCGTCTCAGATGATACCGGCTTCATGCTCTTAGGCGAAATGGTAGAGTTCGGTCCCACCAGCGAAATTTTCACCATGCCACGCGACCAACGCACCGAGGACTACGTCACGGGCCGGTACGGGTAAAACCAGTTAAATTGAAGCGGTTTCGTCGATCCCCCCGCTGGAAACCACCCAATATTTCCTTACTGTTTTGAAAGGTGCTATTATCGATACCTAAATGGAGTTCAGATTGGCAATTTGGGAGAAGTTGCCACATCAAAGTGGTTGCCCTCTGATCGGGGGCGGCTGATTTTATGAACTGATAGTGTTTTCACCACTAAAATGTTTTCACCACTAAAAAAGGGTCCCCCTTAGAGGGTACTTGTACCCTCTAAGGGGACTTCAATGTTAGTGGATTTTGTATGATCAATTCCATGCATGAGCAGTTACTAGAAGGAGATTGATATGAATCTTACACCGGGAAAGCAGCAAATTAGAGCAACGCCTGACCTAACCTTAGACAGCTTGTCTTTACCAAAGAATCTATTTCCCGAAAGTTTGGTGGTCCGTGGTCCGTCGGAACCTGATGGACGTATTAAAGTTATCTGGAAATCTCCACAGAGGGATCCCTCCACAGGAGAAGGGCCTGTTATCACTTTCTACATTGAGCCTGGCGCAACAGATTTTGATGACATTAATTGGAAAGAGGGGATCAAGCAGAAGCTTCTTGAGATAGGCGCAGATACATTAGAAGCTGACACCGCCAAAGGTAACCCTCCATTTGCTTGCAAGTTCTTCCAAGAAATAGCTGCAAATTATAGGTTCAAATCGATAGAGAACTGCTCTCTTTCTGGAAGCGAAGTCCCTCTATTGCGAGTGTGGCTGGGCCGAATCCACAATTTGACCATTAAAGATGCAGTGGTTGAATTGCAGGCTCAAGCATGCACCGTAGAAGGCTTGACATGTGAGAATTCGCATCTACGGATATTCTGTGAAAGTAGTAGTAGCATCCAGGGTTTGAAGGTTGATGAGTCCAGCTATCTTTCTGGAA
>JAAYZI010000018.1 GCA_012514925.1 Deltaproteobacteria bacterium
CGCAGTTAAGGGCAGCGGCATCTCTAAGAAGACCTACGAGGATCTCCTCGGCCTAATGGCCACCATTTTTGATACCATGCGTAAAGAAGGAGTTCTAGGGATCGAAGCAGACCTCTCCGATCCAAAAAGCAGTGCGCGTTTCCAGAAATATCCCAACGCATCACACGATCACCACCTCATGGAAACCTTTACCGGGGCTCTACGCCTGTTTGTTGACGGCGTGGTAAACGCTTTCGACCTGGAAAGACTCTTAGACACCGAGATAGAGACTCATCACGAGGAAGCCGGAATCTACCCAGCTACTATCCGCGGCCTAGCAGACGCCTTCCCGGGTCTCGGTATCTGCGCGGCGGTACTCGGTATTATCATCACCATGCAATATCTAGACGGCCCGCCGACTGTGATTGGACATCACGTTGCAGCGGCGCTGGTGGGTACGATGTTAGGTATTTTCTTATCCTACGGTCTTGTCGGTCCGCTCGCCACGAAAATGGATTCGAATGTTAAATCATCCTCGACTATCCTAAAAACCGTTCAAGTCGGACTTGTGTCTTTTGCAGGAGGCGCACCGCCGCAAGTTGCACTCGAGTTTGCTAGAAAAACCATTCCTTCCGACTTCCGGCCGACATCAGAGGAATTAGAGGAAATTTTGAAAGAAGCTAAGAAAAGCTAATTCGTCGAAGTGACCCTATATGCTAGACGATAAAACCACTAGACGATAAACATGGCAGACGATAAACCAATTATTGTCGTAAAAAAGAAGGGCGGCCATGGCGGCCACCACGGCGGCGCCTGGAAGGTAGCCTACGCCGACTTCATCACCGCCATGATGGCGTTCTTTTTGGTGATGTGGCTGCTAAACAGCGCCGAGACAACTACCAAATCGAACATCGCCAAGTATTTCAAAAAACCAGGGCTCTTTATGGAGGGTTCTGGTTCTCCGTTGATGGTGGGAGAAGGGGGTATTCTAAGCGACGCCTATGTTCCACCACACTCACAAGAGTCTAAAAATTACCATGGAAAGGGGCAGGAACCACAAGATGCCAAATCCGGTTCCGATATGGAGGAGCTTGAAAAGTCCATTACTCTAAAGGGCGTCGACGAGGACGGCCTTGGAGAGGCAGAAGCCACTGAGGAAAAAGAGAAGAAGCCTTTGATCGTGTCTGATCTATCCGAGCAGCCAAGTCAAAACGCAACCGCTCCACCCCAAAAGATGGAAATGGCAGGAGGTAAGGGCCAAAACGCGGAGGGTCAAGACGCCGGTGTAGGCGGTAAGTATAGTGACGCGGACGGAGGTGCGGGAGCGGCGGGCAAACTAATGGGAGAGAGGGCCGCCCTATCCGAACTAGCCCAAGAACTCCAAAAAAGGGTCTCAGTCGACAGCCGATTGGAAGAGATCTTAGGAGATTTGGAAATTAAACTTGAAAGCGATGGGCTCATAATTGAAATTATGGATTCACAAAAAGACTCCATGTTTGCTAGTGGCAGCCCCGCCGTTTTGCCGCGCGCCGAAGAGGCATTTTCAGAGATCGCGGCTATGTTGGCCGACCTTCCAAACAGTATTGATATCATCGGCCACACCGACGCCAAGCCTTTCTCCTCCCGAGGGGGGTACAGCAACTGGGAGCTTTCGGCTGATCGCGCTAATGCCGCGCGTCGTTTACTGGTAAATAACGGCATCGATCCTAGACGTATTGTAGGTGTGGTTGGGCGCGCCGACCAAGATTTAAAATTACCACAGGACCCATTTAACGCCGCCAACCGCCGTATTACTCTGAAGGTCCGTTTCGGTAAAGAAACTACCATCCCGATTAACGACCTGCACACGGCCATGGAGAAATTCAAGGCTGAAGATCAAGCCAGGAACGAAGCCGCTCAAACACCGACGCTAAGCCCCATCGAAACGGAGCCTACACCGCCGCCTGCCGCCCTTCCTACGCCAACTCCGGTCCTTTATAAAAATGACCGCCCTAAGGGCATAATGGCGGCAGAATCTAAAAAGAAGAGCATCCAACTCCCGGAACAAAATAGCGCGGATGACAAGAGCAACAATCTAATTTTCGGAGATAACCCGGTTATCAATGAGCCACCAATCTTTGCCAACTTCTAACCCGGATATTTCACCAGGTTTCGTCGTGAACTGGGTCAGGAACTGCATTGTTAGCGGGCTGGATTCGTATTAGGATCTAACCCTATGAACGGCTCGTGTTTTCAACCCCTTATCTCCGGAAAAAGGGTCCCTTGAGGGCGCACTGCCACTAGCTATACGAAACAATTAAGGAGGCGATCATGTACGTAATTGTTCTATTAGGTATCATTGGGCTTGTTATTCTTATCGCAGTCTCCATCTACAATGGTCTGATAAGAAAACGTGTTGAATGCGACAATGCTTGGTCCCAAATAACTGTTCAGTTAAAACGGCGCCACGATCTCATCCCAAATTTAGTTGAGACGGTTAAAGGTTACGCCTCTCATGAACGAGAGACCCTGGAGAGAGTGATTCAAGCGCGTAATTCCGCAGTTACGGCCGGCGGCAGCGTAGGTTCCCAGGCTCAGGCAGAGAATGTGCTAACTGGGGCGTTACGGCAAATCTTTGCGCTCTCTGAGAGCTATCCTGATCTTAAAGCCAACCAGAATTTTTTGCAGATCCAAGAGGAGATTGCTTCCACCGAGAACCGCATTAGCTTCGCTCGTCAGCACTATAACGACTCGGTGGGTGTGTACAACACTGGGATCCAACAGATACCAGCCAATATCATCGCCGGTATGGGTGGTTTTAAGGCTAAGGAGTTTTTTGAAGCTGACGCTTCTGAAGCCCAAGCTATCAAGCAAACCCCTCAGGTACGCTTTTAAGCATGCAAACATTTAACGAGCTGATACGGCATAACCAACGCGCCACCATAGCTCTGGTGGTGGCGCTTGCTCTGTTCTTGGGTTTGCTGGGCGGGCTGATAGCTTTCTTTTGTACCGATACCTATAGCGGTGAACCCGACAGCGGAGCTGTGATTTATGGGGTTCTGATTGGGTTTTCCCTGGCTATATGGGGGTCACTAATTTCTTATTACTGTGGCGCAATGGTTGTGATGGGAATTGCGGATGGCCACCGGGTGGAGCGAGAGGATGATCTGTTGCTTCATAACGTCACTTCTGAAATGGCGCTTGCAGCAGGCATCCCAATGCCCTCAATCTTTATCATCCCCGATCCTGCCCCAAA
>JAAYZI010000168.1 GCA_012514925.1 Deltaproteobacteria bacterium
GAGAAAGTAAATGCGCAGCGGATTGGCAGGGGGTGTGTCGGCGGGGTCTTCGGCGCCGCGTGCAGGCGAGGGCTTGGCGCTGCGAGTCGGTTGGGCTTCGCGGCTGGGAGAGCTTCGCGGCCGAGAGAGGGAGTCGGGGAGGAGGGAAATAACGCGGGCTATTTTATTTTTACTTTCTCCGGAGAAAGTAAATGCGCAGCGGATTGGCAGGGGGTGTGTCGGCGGGGTCTTCGGCGCCGCGTGCAGGCGAGGGCTTGGCGCTGCGAGTCGGTTGGGCTGCGGGTCGGCAGGGTCTTCGGCGCCGCGAGTCGGTTGAGCTGCGGGTCGGCAGGGTCTTCGGCGCTGCGTGACGGCGGGGGCGTAGAATGGCTTACTCGAATGCTGCTAGGGTAGGATTTAAAAGGGTACGTGATTTTGTCGGGTGGGAGGTAAAGATTGAGGAGCAGGCAAGCAGGGTGTGCAAACCGTGGTCAAAAACATTCAAAGTTAAAGAAAGACTTCCTGCACTTCCGTGCGCAGGAAGTCTGGTGCAGTCGGTCATAATTACTTCAGCACCAGCGCCGCCCGCAAAGCTTGATAGCTTCGCTCTAAGCGGCGCTTTAGCTCTTCCAGGGGTTGGCCTTGCATGGCGTTAAAATGTCGCTTGAAGCAGTGTTGCACCGCCTTTAGCAGCGCATCTGCTTCGGGACCATTTCCTTTGGGCGGGTTTGAGCGCAGCTGCGCAAGCCCCCATAGGGATGCGCGTAAGCTGTGCATCTCTCCTGCGGATTTGGAAAGATCCCAATCTTCCAGTAGCGCCGTCACGGATACGATCGAGCTATCGATCTTTCCTTGCATGGCTGCGTACACGATCTCGCGCACCAACTCCGGCGGCACAAGCCAAAGCGCCTCGGGACGCTTGGCCAGCACCAGCGCGGATTTTTCAGGTTGTGCGCGCAACATGAGCGCCAGCGCGGCTGTGGTTTCAGCTGGAAGATTTTGTGCGGCAATATCCAGCAGCACATCCTCCTCCTCGATACCCTCCGCTAGTTGGGTGTCCACTAAAAAGCGGCTTAGCACGCTTTGGGCTGTTTGCAGATCCTCGCTAAGCCAAGCCGCTAAATCCATGCGGACCTCCTGCGGATAATCGAAATAGAACCCTGGATCGCGGCGCATGGCCTGCGCCGCTAGAGCCAGCATTTTCGTACCAAGACCTTGCCGTGTAAGACTGAGCGCGGCGTTTACTAGTTGCGCTCCCGGATTTGCCCCTGGGTACATCTGTAGCGCTGTGGTCCCATCTAGAAGCAGCAGCGCTTCCACTGCTAAATCTAGACCAGGATGCTTTTCCAGCGGGCCGGAAAAGGCCAGCAGGTCTGTGCAAACGCTACAAATGTCAGGGCTAGGGCAAGAGAGCCGCTCCCGCAAATGCGTTAGCAGCGCTCCCAGTGTCGCGGCACCTAGTCTGCTTCGCACGCCACTTTGATGAGGTGCTTTCAGAGCAGTATAGAGCCGCACCCCTCCGGGATGCAGCACCGCCTGCGCTAGAGTTTCCTCCAACAAGGCAGTGTCCTGGGTTGAAGTAAAAAAACTTTCAAGAAAACTTTGGAGATTCTCCAGCGGCCGTGCTGGGGAAGCCCCCAACTGCGCCAAAGCTGCAGGCCAGCCTCCGAGCGGCTCTTTTTCAGAGCGAGCTTCGGTCCAAAGCTGCATCAGCAGCTCAGGATCGGCGGAGGCAGGAGTCAGTTGAGCATACTCCTGCTTGACCTGTTGTAGGGTAGCACGGAGCCTTTTTAGGCGTTTGCCAATATCGCGGCGCCTTTGTCGCTCCTGCCTCTTCCCTTTCAAAGCCGCGTCTAGGCGCAGGGCCAGCTCAATCCGTGCTGACTTTTCGGTCGAAGCTTCAGCCAGTGCCGTACGGCATGCGCGCTCGGAGTCTTGCTTGGCTGCAGCCTGGTGCTCTTCAAATAAACGCCAGATTTCCCGCAGCCCTGCAAGCAAAAGCGCCCAGCTGCTGCGATCAATTAGCGGAAGTGACTGCCCAGTCGCAGCTAATTCACGCTGCCTGGCGGTTAAAAAGTCGCCCAGATCATTTCGCAGCCGTTCCTGATCGACCCTCTCGCCTTGAGCGGCCTTTAGCTTCTGATCGTCTTGCAGATGCCTGCTGGCGGCTTTTTTCCGCTCCAGTTCTAACTGCCGCCTGGCAGTTTGGATCTCCTGGTCACGCTGGTGTACAGAGTCGTTTAGCTGCTGCCTTAGCGACTCGATCTCCTTTTGCAGCAGGTTAGAGTGCCTTTGGATCTCGGCCGCATGTTGATGTGCGGCTTGGATCTTATGCTGCATCCGGCGGATGTACACGAACAGAACGCAAAGTCCAAGAGATCGTCCCAAGCGATAAATCAAGCCTCTTAATTTCGAGGTCTTGCGCCTTGGTTCCGACCTGACGTGCTGCACAGCTAATGCCAGAGCTTCATCTACTGCGGCCACACGTTTCGCAAATGGAAGCTTGTGGTCGACCTCTAGACGTTGATACCAGTTGGTAAAGGCCTCCGTCAGTAAGTATAGAGCTTTGCGACCTTCCTGCATAGAAAAAGTGCCGGGTAGGCGCAGTTTCTGGTGCAGAGATTTGATCAGGCGTAGAGCTTCGGGCTCTGAACCTTTGCGGCGCTGCGCTTGCTCATCTTCAAGTTGATACTTAAAGTTATGGCTCCACATTAGGGCAGCTGCGGCCACAATGAGCAAAAGAATGACTACGGGTGTACTGTTTGGGTTGTCAACCAGAAGTACAACTAAACTTGCGGCCATGACCGCCTCTACGGCTACCAACAGTGACAATGCGTAACGCATTTTCAAGATCCTTCTGTTACTGCTAAATAACGGCGACGCCCCTGCCTTGTGACAGGTTACAAACGACGCATCCGCCCGATCCGGGCACAAGTTGGTTAAGCAGCTTTAAATGGAAAACCTCCTTTACCTTAATTACCTTGCTTGCTGCTTCTCCGGCCGGAGCCCGGACGGACCCCGAGGGAAAAGCAGCCTAACGAAATTTTCGACTACCCAACGGTTCGACTATTATTAGAAAGAGCTAATTAATTAATTAATTCTTATCAGTACCATTTATAACTCGTTCAGATCAGTACTGATTACGGATTTTAGCCATTGCAATATCCATTTGAGTACACACTTTATCAATTCTGTACATTTAAGCTACAAGTACTACTAATAAGGTTACCGGATACCGGATAAGAATTATTGTGGCTGTGGTTTTTTCTTGCCTCTAAAGGGGCGTGTAATGAATCTACCTACTCCCACGCCTACGTCTTTAGCGGCGCCTAGGGTTTTCCCCATAAGAGTCAAGCCGGAATTGTCCTTAAGAAATGTCACTGTATCCGGTGTTACGGAAATGTCCGGATAGGTACCCCTGGCGAAGAGCGGAACCTCAATTTTCCCGACCCTGCCCAACAACTCCCCGAAGGCCTCAAAGCCGCCGCTAAAACCTCCAAAAGTTTCGCGTAAAAACACGACTGATCCTTTAGCATTAACTTTTAGATCGAAGTCGACGGTGCCCTTGCCGTAAAGCGTAAATCTCTTACGCTCCATCTTGAGATTGGAGATCGTAACGAGCCGTTTAGACACCGCGAAATCGGCCCGTGTTCTGTGGACATTGTCTGGTTCTTTAAGACGGGATGGCGTGATTACGCCGCCAATTACCGGCAGCATGGAGACCGCATCGATGATAGAGGCGGTAAGGTCAAAGCGCGTAGCGATCGGCTTTGTTATTAAAAAGTCGCCTTCGCCTGAGAGGGAATCCAGCGGATTATGCATGGTACCGGTGAGCTTTGCATTTAGAGATTTGATGGTGCCTTCAAATTGCTCTTTTTGTTCCGGCAAGATCAGCGGTGTTAGTTCGGCTGGTAGGAGGTCCTCCCCCGCTAGCTCCACCGCGAAGGTGCGGGCTGAGTCTCTATCAATTTTACCGCTGAGGTTTAGGACGGCTGGAGGCATGCTGATCGAGCTGGCTCCTAGCACATAAGCGTTAGGTTCCATGGAGAAGTCGGTCTTTAGTGCGAGTCTGCGGCCCATGAGTTCGGCGGAGAGGTTTTGAGAGGTAAAGCGCCGCAGGGGTTTAGAGATAAGCATTCCAACATTTGCCGAAACGTCCCTAAAATCACGCTTTAAAGTGGTGATTTTAGCTCCACTTACCGAAACCGGCCCGGATATAAGGTATCCCCCATGTGCGGGAACTTCAATCTTAAGAGGAGCCTTTAGACTTGAAAAGCCGCGGATTGTGACGGCGTCATGATCCAAATCAAGGCTTTTCCCCGCTAAATCGAGGGTGACTGTAATTGAGCCTTGAGGTGATACGCTGGCTGCGATCTTGGAAAGGTCGGCATCTATGTTCGTAATTTTGGTGGTTCCATCATTAAAGCCGAAACCTTTAAGCGCTAGGTTGCCTGTCGCATTTAGCTGCTTATTTGGGGCCATTTTGATAGAGATGGAGCCGCTGCCACGTTCGAGTTGGTAGGCATCCTTTAGGTCTTTAATCGTAAAATTTTGCAGGCGCAGCGGCGTGTCAAGGCTCCAGGCCCCATTTGAAGGGACCCGCAAGCTAAATTTATCGAGCGCCAAAGATCGTAGAGTCAACGGGTAAGACGGCAGATTAAAATCCGTGAGCGACAGCTTGCCTGTAAGCAGGTCGGCTTGCGGGCCGCCGGAGAAGTTAAGGTCAAAAGCAAGTTTCCCAGTTTTAATACTCGAGATGGCGGATTTGGGAGAGTAGCGGTTTATTAGGGATGAGAGTTGTGGCAGATCGATTGAAGTCGAAGAGATCTGGCCGCGTTCAGGTTCGCACCAATTGCGCAGCTGCGCGTCTGCTCGCAACTGAAATTTGTTCAGTTTCAGTTCGGCGTTTTTTATGGCAACCATCTTGGTTTGGACATTAAGTTCAAGACGGGAGGCATTAAAATTAAGCGGATTTTGATCTAGCTTGCCACTTAGGGTGGGAGCGTTTAGTGTCAGCGTTTCATCGTCCCAGTCTAAGTCGGTTCTAAACTCCTCCAAAAAAAGCTCATATTTACGTCCTGATTGAAGTAGCTCCAGTTTAGCTCTGCTTAAGGTGACGGTCTCGACTGCAATCGAAAAGTCCAGTGGGCTTGAGGAGGTGTGGGTGATTGCGGGCGCGGCGCTTTTCGGCGTGGAGCTTGGCATGGAAGGCTCTTCCATCTGGCAGAGATCCTGGCCCTCGCGCTTAAGATAAGGAGTGGTGAGACCGTCTAGTGCTTTAAGCTTGGGTTTTCCGGACTCCAGCGAAATTGCGGCGGAAGGCTCAAGGATTTTAAGCATGCTCACGTGCAGCTTACGATTTAGTAGAGCCGCATAATCCAGTATCAGTATAAGCTCCTCCGCCTTTACGGCGGCAGCACAGGAGCCCGGAGGGGTAATCGATAAACCTTTGGCTCTAAGACCAGGCGTTGGATAAACACTGAAGTCTAGCTCTGCTAAATTAACCTCTAATCCCAGGGTGTCACTTAGGGATCGCGCTATCCTTGGGCGCAACGACTCCAAGAAGGTATGTGCTGCTCGCCATAACTCCACTGAAAGGACGCAGACAAGTATTACGCCAAGGAGCAAGGCCACCAGTTTAATTGATCTTTGTAACGCGGAAGATCTTAAATTCATCGAGAACACAAAAAGTAAGTCCAGATGCACTTACAAAAGGACCGTGCCCTTTCAAGTGCGATTTGCCGGAGCTCTCACAAAATCTTGCTGTGTGTACGTATCTCCAATGCAAAAGTTTCACACGAACCTTGTGCAAAACACCCCCGATACTTTACGCTTTGTATGATTTATAAGAAAGTAGTAACCGCTTACAAAATCAGCCGTCCCCGATCAAGGGGCGACCACTTTGATATTTTATATAATCGCACTGGCGTCTCCCAATTTAACATTCATGTGAACGGATACAAATACCGACTAGTACTTACTAGCGGAGGGGTAATATCAGAAACACCAGAAGATCCCAGGTGACGTGGCTAATGATTGTGATGCAAAGCGAGTTCTTCCATTGATAGAGTGCGGCCCAGAATGCCCCGCATATTAAGGCTGCAAGGATTAGAAGCGGATTGGCGCTGGTGATATGCACCCCGCTATAGAGTAATACCGCAAGTAAAATGCCACGTCTCGTGCCGTAGTATCTTACCAAGTTCCTCTGCAGATAGCCGCGCCAAAAAATTTCTTCGCCGGGTCCAATCACTGCGGTGATTAGTAGGACGATTTGCCAGTGGGGTAGCGCATTTTTAAGTTGGTAGACCCGGCCGATTTGAAGGTCGGTTACATCAGGGCAGAGCCAAAGCAGCCCCTCATGGCCCAGCCAGAAGACTAGGTACAAGATTGCGGCCGAAAGTAAGCCCCACCAGCGTAGTTTGGAAGTGGCAAGGCAGTTTAGGTCGTGAGCAAGCGAGGTTCTTAAATGCCGGTCTGTCAGGAGCGCGCTTAAAGTTAGGATTAAATTAGTAGCCGCCATCTGCCACCAAAATACAGCAGGATGGGTGCCGAGTGCTGGAAACAGAAGAAGGAAAGCCAAAATTCCAAGGCTAGAGGTTATGATCAGGGGTGTCGGCATTATGCTGTTTTAAAAAAGACACTATCTAGAATCAAAGCCGCTACATAAAGCGTTCCGAAAAAGAGATTTAGCTTGGCGGTGTTACCGTCCAGCATGGTTAGAGTGTTGCTTGAGTTGGTGTGGGGAGTGCGTTTTAAAAGCGTGAGCGCCAGAGGCAGCGATAAAAAGACGATTAATGCACTAGGCGGCAATTTCACAGAATTTGGAGCAAGCCAAGAGTTTAAGACAAAGACAGTGATTAGCAAATAGGGTGTGCATATGAGTGTTGTGAAATAAGCCCGGCAACCGCGCGGTCCAAGTATGGACGCCACGGTTTTGCAGCCGTGTCTGGTGTCGTTTCTGATGTCCCGCCAATTATTGGCGTGTACGATTGCGACGATCATCAGCGCGGTTGGAAGTGCTAAGATTACTGGTATCCAAGAAACTTCTCCGGTCTGTACTGTCCAAGCCCCTAGCGATCCCAGCAGACCGAAGCTAAGAAAGATCGCAGCATCGCCGAGGGCGCGGTATTTAAGCGCAAACGGCGCAGTGGTATAAAAAAAACCGGCTGCTACGCCAGCGGCTCCAATTGCTAAAATGCTAAGGGATACGTTAAACGCCAAATAGAACCCCAGCGCCGATCCAAGAACAAAACAAACGGCTCCAGCTTGTAGAGCCTGAGTTGGGGTGATCAGCCCGCGCACTACTCCTCCGCTGACGGGGAGTATTTCGCGGTCTAGTCCTTTCGCAAAATCTCGCACGTCCGCCAACAAATTAGCGCCGGCGTGGAGCAGGAGCACTCCGATCAGGGCTGCCAAAAACAGTAGCGGCTTAAATGTCGCTCCGCCTAGGCTCACAGCTGCTGTCGTGCCAAGTAACACGGGCATGCTTGAAGCGGGAAAGGAGAACGGGCGCGCTGCAATCCACCACAGCCGCACCGGACGTAATCCAGCCCCTAAGACGGGTTCGTTTAGGAATCCCCTCTGCCGTTTCAGCGTTTGGTCGAGCA
>JAAYZI010000169.1 GCA_012514925.1 Deltaproteobacteria bacterium
CAAAGGCATCATACTCACTCTCGTCGCGCCGCAAGAAACCGGAGATGCCTCCTTGTTTCCGTAAAGTGGGCATCAGCTTACGGCGGCCTGTAAGCATCTTGTGGATGTAAGCCTGGTGCCCAACATCCCAAACCAAGCGGTCATGCGGGGTATCGAAGGCGCAGTGCAGAGCTACAGACAGCTCAGCCACCCCCAAGGTAGAGGCGAGGTGACCTCCCGAGGCCGAGACGTTCTCGATCAACTCTCCTCTTAGCTCAGCAGTTACGCGCTTAAGGTCGGCCGATGACAGGTTTCTCAGCCCAGTCGGCAGCGGTATTTGATCTATTAACTTAGTCATGAGCCGGTATTAAAGGCTACGTGGCAATTAACGAAACTCCCTGGAGCGTAAGTATAGTCGCGACATGTCTCTACGATCAAACTCTCCTCCCGGGAAGCTCTTTCGGACTTATAACTGTCCGTAAGGATTAAAAGGATGCTTAGCGGTTTATCTGTACGCCGCCCGCAGATCCAAAATGCACGCGACGATTTTTAGCCCACGCCATCTCGTTTGAGGCCGGATCAAGTGGGACTTCAGCTCCATAGCTAATTACCTCCAGGCGCGCAGGGCTGACGCCGAGTGATAGTAGCATATCGTAGACAGCACGCGCGCGTTTTTGACCCAAGGCTAAATTGTACTGGGCGGTTCCACGTTCGTCGCAGTGTCCCTCCAAGCGGACTGAAAGTCCCGGGTTAGACTCCAAGACTTGGCGGTTGTATTCAATTTCTTGGCGTGCTCTGTCGTCCAGTGTGCTTGAATCGAAGCCAAAGTGCACATTCCTGAAGATCCCGTCCTCTTCTGCCATAGGGATGCTGCCCTCACCAAACCGGCTATCCTGTCTGGCGTTAAGATCGCCCTCATAGAACTCGCCGTCCTGACCGGGAGTCATTTCGCCTGATTTTTTGCTGGAGCATCCAACAGAAAGAAAGATGGCAGACATAATGATCATCAGGAAACAGTGGTTAATTCGCCCTACCTTAAGCTTCATCTCCGCGCCTCGCTAAAAAAACTAAAAATTTATGTATCAAGGTGGTTAATCCGGATTAAGCAGCAATTACCGGAACGGGCGCAAAATAACATTTATTGTCGTCAGAAGGCAATTTTTTGTATCCGATAACCGTTCAGGCGTGGAATTGATTAAGCAATTTTTGTTTTCAACCTAAGCGGTAAAATTTCACTTTCTCCGGAGAAAGTAATATTCATGTGAACGGATACGATTACGCAATTTTTGTTTTTAGCCTCAATAATAACGCGGAGTTAATTTCACTTTCTCCAGAGAAAGTAATATTCATGTGAATGGTTACCAATTCTTTGTTGGTATCCAAGAATTAGGTTTATCTTCGCCTGAGTATTGGGATCATCCTCTTTCAGACGGTTTTGTTTGTGGCCGGGTAGCGCCGCGGCGTTTTGTGCGAGATAGAAGAGCGCGAAACAAAAGAAATATCAATAAGAGGCCAGCCGATAAGAGCAAGCCCAGCAACCCTTCGGTGTGGAGCCAGGCTTTATGGGTACTGGCTTCAATTTTTATTAGATCTTTAGATTGGAAAGAATCAATTATGGGGTTTAGGAGCTCTTTGCTGTTTTGATAGCTTTCAGCGTGGTCGCTCAAGGTGATTAAAAAGTGCCGGTGCCCGCCTGAGAAAATCGCCACCCTGGAGGTGTAAACCCGTTCGGCTTGAGAGTAGGTCATCTCAGCTTGAGCTACGGCAGTCCCGTGGGTTTTGCCGATTGTCAGTTTGCGGCAGCGGGCATCAGTAAAGCCCACTAATTTGTAGCTGTGCACAAGGTCCTGGGCTTGTCGCTTAGGTGGCCGGTCAAAGTCATAGCGCCCAGGAACGGCTAGAACGCTGATGGAGGGCAGGGTGCCGCTCTCTTTTGAGCGCAGTAAAACGGCGCGTAGCGCATTCGGTTCTGGGGAGATTTCAAAAATATCGGGGTGTGCAAATGTAACCGCCAGCTCGGGCACAGTTAGCTCCACTAACTTTAGCTCTGGTTGCGCTAGGGCTACTGGGGTTTGCAGCAGTAGCAGTAGCCAGGTCGTAACTAAAATCGAACAAGATCGCTGAAATAGGCGGTGTTTAGCGGACTTTTGCGGGGACTTTCCGATCTTCATGGCGTGTCACAGCATGGCTTGCTTGGCTATTGTTTCGCAAGAGATCCAGATAGAATAATTTCTCCCGTGGCGGATTTTTACAAAATATCCGGGTAAACAACGTAAAAATGCAGTAGTGATCTGAAATAAATCTATACCAACAAGCTCTTTTTTTATTGCATTATTTTTCTTTTTCTTCCTATGATGACTGCCGAAGCGCCCCTTTTGCCTGTTTTTCGCTGGTTTCAGCGGTTCAATTTGGGACGCTTGCAGTTGATATTTTTTTTCTAGGAGAAAAATTATGGCAAAGAAGGCTCCAGCCAAAGCAAAGAAAGTCGCCGCTAAGTCGGCTAAGTCGACCAAGTCGGCTAGCAAGTCGACCAAGTCGGTTAAGTCGGCCAAGTCGGCTAAAAAGGTTGCTCCTAAAAAGGCAGCCGTGAAAGTGGCTCCGGCTCCGGTAAAGCGAGTTAAGATTAGAAAGGCGACAAAGCCCAAGAATGATCGCTCCATGAGCTACACACAGTCTGAGTTCGTAGAGAATGTGCGTGGGTTCACTGGTCTGCTTAAACGCGCCGAAGCCAAAGAGCTTTGTGATGATCTGTCCGCTTTCATCATTGATTCGTTGAAGAGAGGCTACAAGCTGCCTCTGCTCGGATTGGGCAAGCTGTATGTGAGGAGGACCAAACCGCGTGTTGGCCGCAATCCAGCCACGGGCGAGATGATTCAAATCCCTTCCAAGAAGCGTGTACGCTTCACGCCTGCTAAGGTGTTGAAGGAAGCGGTGTTGTAAAAACGCATTAAAAGTGCGTTAAAAAGGGACGGGGACGGCTCCTACTGTTGAAGCAAGCGCTGTTTAAACATGTGCTGTTTGAGCATGTAGGAACCGTCCCCGTTCTTATTCTTACCCGGTTATTCTTACTCAGTTAACCCCCATCTTAGTTTCCATTTCGCCTAGTTTTCACTTTGGTTATTTTTGGTTCGCCTTCAATTTAACTCGCGTTCCCGCTCCGAGTCTTAGAATATCTTCTTGAGCTTGGTTCTCGCTTAGCAAAGCGGTGCGGCTACATGAGGTCACGGCGGGGAGTTCGCCTCCGACGGCGTACACCAGATAAGTTTTACCGGTTTCAAAAGGATAACCGCAGTTGTCTTTGCCTATGGCGGTACGTACCGTTAAATTCCGTGTAGGCTCGCCTTTCCAGTAGCGTAGCACCCGAAATTTAACCAAGTACTCTTTGTAGTTCGAACCCAACTGCGGAATGGAAAGTTGCTCTTTGCCTACCACTTCGCCGCTAAAGACCAGGGTAGAGCTGGTTTTAGCCGACCTGGCTGCGGCCTCAGGGAGGCAATCGCAACAATTGGCATCGGAGATTCCAAATAGGACTGAGAAAGCCAGGACCGAGAAAAAGAGACGAGGGGTTTTCATAATGAGGCTCTCCAAAAAACTATAAATAGCGCAATTTTCATTATAACCAGGCCGGATGGGAATATTCAATCCGTGGTCTGATTGACAGTCGCGCATATAACTTGGAGAATACCCGGATAAACCTGGAGTCGGTGCAGCTAAGGTGTAGCTTTGGCGCAGCAATATTTAAGGGTCTCGACTTCCGATGGAGAGTGATAGTTACAGTTCAGTGGCCGTGACTTTTTTAGTCTTGAGTTTGTTTGCGGTCTACAGTTTCTTTGTTCTAGCTTTTCAGGCTATTTCGCACAGCCGTAGCGCCCATCTTGAAGATCCACAGCTGGCTCATTTGCGTGGAGTGCGGCGCGCCCGCTCGATTTTGGACAGAGAGGATTATTTCCTGTTTGTAGCCCAGCTAGGTGCCCATTTTTGTGCAGTCACTTTGTTGTCTCTCCTTGGATATATCTTTTTTACAAACGTTCTATCTGAGGAGGTTGCTGCATGGCATCGCTACATAGGTGGGATATTAGTGTTTTTAGGTGTTGTCGGTGGCGCGTTCGTATACAGTCAGTTTCTTAAATCGGTAGTGCCTCATAATCCTGCGGTGGTTTTATGCCGTGTGGCGGCTCCCTTGGAGGCTGCGGAGTTTGTGCTTCGCCCGTTCGTTCACTTATTGAGGTGGATTTTAAAGGTGGGACTGCGGCCCTGGGGGATCCGATTGCCTGGTGAACGTGAAGAGGCCGCATCTTCGGAAGAGATCAGCGAGATGGTGGAAGAGAGCAGTGAGGCCGGGCTGATTGAGGAAAATGAGGGGGAAATGATTCAGGGGGTGATTCACTTCTCCGATCTAGTGGTGCAGGAAGTTATGACGCCACGTAAAGATGTGGTGGCGGTGCCGGAGAGTGCTTCTTTAGAGGAGGTCGTTGACTTATTAGCGCGTGAGCGTTTTTCACGGGTGCTTGTGAGTGGCTCAGACTTGGATGATGTTAGGGGAGTTTTGGTGTCTAAAGATCTTCTGACTTGGACTGGCAAGCCGGGTGCAGATTTTGATCTGAAGCAAATTATGAGGGAAGCTTACAGCGTTTCCAATACCAAGCGCGTGAAGGAATTATTTCAGGAGTTGCGGCGCACAGGCACTCACATGGCGGTTGTGTTGGATGAGCACGGCGGGGTAGACGGGGTGGTTACCATCGAAGATCTAATAGAGGAGATCGTGGGCGATATTTTTGACGAGTATGATAGCCCGGAAGAAGAGGTCTCCTGGCGTCGTACGCCTTCTGGAGATCTACTCGTAAGTGGCAGCGCGGTGATTGATGATCTTAATGACTCCCAAGAATTGAATCTCCCCAGTGGCGACTACAACACCATCGCCGGTTTTGTGATAAATCTTCTAGGGCGAATTCCGGCCGTCGGAGAAGTAATAGACTTCAATGGCTACAAAGTAAAGATAGAGCGAGTACACCGAAACCGCATCGTAAGACTCCGAATCGTGCACGCGCCCACACCCAATGAAGCGCAGGAGTAAAAGGAAAAGTAAGAGGGAAGTAAGAGGGGAGCAAAAATAATCCC
>JAAYZI010000170.1 GCA_012514925.1 Deltaproteobacteria bacterium
AATTTTGTTTTAAGCCTCTCGGCGGTAACGCGGAATTAATTTCACTTTCTCCGGAGAAAGTAATATTCATGGCAACCGTTCACCACATGTAATTGATCATACAATTTTGTTTTAAGCCTCTCGGCGGTAACGCAGAATTAATCCCACTTTCTCCGGAGAAAGTAATATTCATGCAAACGGTTACCAAGTAAAGAGTGAATCCGAGAACAAGTAAGCGCTCAGGTTGCTTGAAAATTAGCTGTGAGAGAGGAGGCTCGGTCTTATAAACAGTGCCTGGATTATTCGGGTTATGTTCTAAACACGCTGGATGCCAGTGCGTCAGCGTATTCATTCCAGAGCCAGCCATTATGGGCTTTAATCCATTTCAGTTTCACATGGGGACGTTCCTGAAAGAGTTCAAAAAGAGGCCGGACTAGGTCCAGGTTTTCGACCGGGCCGTTTTTCCTTTTCCAGCCGCGGCGCTTCCAAGCCGCAGCCCATTTATTAATAGTATTTACGCAAAGCTCGCTATCAGTGTAGATCGTGATGCTTTGGTCAGGTTCTATGAGTTTTATTCCTGCGGTTAAAGCCGTGAGCTCCATGCGGTTATTGGTGGTATTTGGATCTCCACCGCTTAGTTCACGGAGAATCTTCCCGTCTTTGACGTGTACTACCCCCCAACCGCCCGGGCCAGGGTTGGGGCGTGATCCTCCATCCGTAAAAACCCCACTCTGAGGGCCGTCACTGAAAGTTGCTAGCACTTCTTGTGGAGTCAGGTCATGCTCCGACGTGGACTTGTGATTTTTCGAAGCAAGTTTGGCGCTTGAGGGTGTGTCCGTTTTAGCGGCTTTTTTGTTGGGTGTGTGCTTACGGCAAAACTTAGGCGTCCAGCCTGGATATTTCTCCAAAACGTGGTCGGGTAGATCAAAGCTAACGCCGCAGACTGTACACTCGAAAGTGGGCATGGTCAAAGTTATGTAAAGTTTAAACTGTTGAGCGAAGCGATAAAGCTGTTATTGACAAGGCTCTCTTTGTTGTAGACCATTTCTGTTTTGGTGACCATGTCCATTAATTTGCCACCTCCTTCGTTTAAGATGCAATGCCCGGCAGCGGTGTCCCACTCCATGGTAGGCTTAAAGCGGGGGTAAACATCTATCTCTCCCTCCGCGATTTTGCAAAGCTTCATAGCGGAACCGAAGTTTAAGACCTTTTTAATCGAGTGGTGTCGACAAAATTCTATAGTCTGCGGCGAGGCATGGAAGCGGCTCTCGGCGCAAATTAAATCTTTACCGTCGCGATTATTAAAGATCTTAGATCTGTTTCCATGTTGGTCTCGTTTGAATGCACCAGTGCCTCTGGCGGCATAATAGAGCAGCCCCAGGGCCGGCACTGCAACAACTCCCAAAACTGGGCTTTGATCCTGAATCAGCGCAATGTTAATCGTAAATTCATCCGTAGCAGCGATAAAATCTTTTGTGCCATCCAAAGGATCTACGAGCCATAGAGTCTTCCAGGTTTTTCGTTGCGCATATTCGACTGAGGCTTCTTCGGAAACCACTGGGTGTGGAAAGTGACGTTCTAACTCCGCGCTAATAAAGGCATGCGACTCCAAGTCGGCTTGGGTGAGTGGAGAAGCATCACTTTTTAATTCCACATTTAGATCGGCCTTGCGATAATACTTCATAACCAACGCAGTAGCCTGGTCTGCAATGTTTATAACTGTTTCGATCATAAGTAGTACTAGTTAGTATTCAATATGACAAACACTGTCTTGGTTAATCGAAGCTTTAACTTTGGTAACCTTTCACGCGTAGAGTTGATTATGCAATTTTGTTTTCAGCCCGGGCAATAACGCGGGGTTAATTTCACTTTCTCCGGAGAAAGTAATATTCATGTGAACGGTTGCGTATCCGGTAACCGTTTACGTACGGAATTGATTACACAAAACCCACTAACACCAAAGCCTAGGCAAAAGGTCCCCTTAGGGGGAGCACTTTTTTCATGATAATCGCACTGGTAACACATTGTAATCACTTAGTTTAGTATTTATGTGAACGGACACTATGAGCGGTAACAGTTGTATTTTTATGAGTCAGACTCAAGACTTAGCCAGAGATACTAATAGTATTAATTTTTGCTAAGAAGATTAATACGTAAGCATCTATTGAAATGATGCTTTGGAGGGTTTTACTTTGATCCAGTGGCTTATCTTTGACAGTACCCTCTTTGAGTTATAGCGCGGTTGATCCTGCGTTTTTTTGTAGTTTGGAAATCTGGTTTGGGCACAAAAGATCACAAAAAGAGCGCTGCTACAACGGCGGGTCTTCTTTGGGCGCACCGCAAGGAAGTAGATCGTCTGACTGCCGGCGGGCGTTGGCTTGAAGCAGCGGATCGCCTCGAAAAGATCGCGTTTCTTGCGCGCTTTCAAGAAGAGCGTGAGATTGAGCAGCTTGAGCACATTTACCGCAAGCTCGGCAACCAGCGTCAACTTCAAAAGCTTCTGAAAAAAGTCCTTGCAGCAGCGTTTCAAAGTGGAAATGAGACGCGATTTTTTGGATATGCTTCCAAACTCGCTGATTCATGCCGAGGCTGCATTACAGACTCTGGAGTAGGAGAGATCCTGCACGATCTCGAATCGATGCTGGGGTTATATGCAAAGCAGCACGCCCTAGCTTCTCCATCCAGGCAACCTAGCCCAGCCGAAAATGTCGTAAAAATTGGGGCGCAACTAAAAATAGGCTTTACGTTTGGTGGCTCATACTTTCACCCTTTGCCCACGGCATGGTATCAGGCGCTGTTGGACTCATATGATCAGCGGCGCTTTCAGCTCTTTTTTTACTGGCTGCCGAATCCAGGTGATTGCAGTCGGGATCAAGGGCTAGGAGTCATCTCGCAGCTTTCATTTGGAAGCTGTGTAGCTAGGCGGGCTGATAGTCAAATGCCGTATGCACGCCAGTTAGCGGCCATGGTCAGGGCGCTTAAACAAGATCGGTTAAACTGTTTGGTGCTGAATTCTGCGCTTTATGCTCCGGTTTGGAATTTTATCGCTCATCTTAGGTTGGTGCCGTTTCAAGTGGCAATTTTAGCTCACCTCGAAAACTCACTGCCTATTGACCTGCAGTATTTATCTGAAGAGTTACTGCCGCAAGCGTGTGGACCTGCTTTAGGGCTGGAGAGCTTAGGATTTCCTCCCGGGCTTGTAAACGACCACGATGATTCGTTCGATAATGTTCCTCTTGATACATTTTCCAAGCAGGACATAAAAAATTGCGCCTCCAAGTGGATTGAAGATTTAAGGGAGAGGTTTCTTGAACGATTTCCAGAAGCCATTAAGTCTGAAGCTGCGCCGCGTCCAATTGAAGTGGAAGTAGCTAATAATGCTAACGCTGCGGCGCCGGTTCCTAGCGAAAGCGAGCTAGATTCTAATCGACCTATCGAATGTTTAGAAAAGCGTCCGGTTGCAGAAGAAAGCAAGTTAGTTGATAGCTCCGCTGGTTGTGTGGTTTCAAGTCGGGGAAAAAAGGAAGCGGATAGAATAATTAATCAAGCAATCGAGGCTTTACAGCGTGGTGATACCGACCAAGCTTTGGAATTAGTGGTGTCAGCGAGAGGATTTCACTATCCGGTTCAAGACCTGGAATATGTAAGAGCGTTGTGCCACATTAAGAAGAAGGAT
>JAAYZI010000171.1 GCA_012514925.1 Deltaproteobacteria bacterium
ATCCATCAACTCCGCTGAATTCTCTTAGCGGGAGGCCGGGCAAATCGTAAGGCTACATCTTAGGGACAAAATCTGTCACTTTCACCTACGAAACTTGCGTATAAAGAAACACCAGCATTCCCTCAGTGACATAATTCGGCACTTCAGGGGAGTAACTTGAAAATTATCATTAAGGCGGGGCATTATAGTGCGCGAAGCGTTTCAGTGATTTGAAGAAGGAGGCCTATGTGCCTCAGTATATTGAGGAAACGGTGTTTTAGCGATGGTTGCCATGAGCGATAATGATCCAAGCAACAGCGCTCTGCTTATAGAGGCCCCTCCTAGGGAAGATACGGCACTGCCTGAACCAGTGCCGCCGCGTCCTGTAGAGACCGGGTCCGGCCGGAAAGCTAAAGACCTAATAACTTACGATCCCTTACGTGCTTATTTGCGTGAAATGCGGCGCTATCCACCTCTTAGCCGGGAGGAGGAGCAACGGCTGGCGCGAAGCTACGTTGAGAATAAGGATTTAAATGCGGCCTATCGGTTGGTTACCGGAAATTTGTGGCTGGTTGTAAAAATCGCCAGAGATTATGAGAACGCGGCTCGCAGCGTTTTGGATTTAATCCAGGAGGGTAATATTGGGCTGATGGAGGCCGTAAAGAATTTTGATCCTTACCGCGGCATTAGGTTCCCGTCTTATGCGGTGTGGTGGATCAAAGCCTACATCATCCGCTATATCATCGCCAATTGGCGTTTGGTAAAAATCGGAACAACCCAAGCGCAGCGTCGCTTGTTTTTTAATCTGCACAAGGAGAAGGAGAAACTTGAGCGAGAGGGGTTTGTGGTTGGGCCTAAGCTCTTGGCTGAAAAGCTTAATGTGCGCGAGCGCGATGTGATTGAAATGGAACAGCGACTAAGCAGCCCTGATTTGAGCATGGATGCCCCTGTACGGGAAGAAGGGGAACTTTCGCTTGGTGCAGTGCTTCCCTCGGGAGACTCTTCTGCGGAAGACCTTGTGGCGCGCAAAGAATTGCAGGTTTTGCTAGCGGATGGGTTTGATGAGTTTTCAAAGACGCTTAACCGTAAGGAGCAAACAATCCTGCAAAAGCGTTTACTGAGCGAGGAAAAAGCAACTTTGCAGGACCTGGCGGAAGAGCTATCTTTAAGCAGGGAGCGGATTCGGCAACTCGAAAATCGCATTAAAGAAAAACTACATGTCTTTTTTTCTGACAAGTTCGGCAGCGAGATCGATAATTTTGATTCATAAGGACACTCTTGGTGGCGGATAGCACGGAAAAAACCGTAAGCGCGGGCAGATCGGGAAAGGGCATGCGTTGGCGATTGCTAAAAATTTTTGTGTTTGTTGTCATACTTAGCGCCCTGATACCAGTTGCTTATGTTGGTTGGAGCGATCTTTATTCCAGATTTCTTGAGAAATCTTCGCCTATCATTCTTCAAGATGAAACATTTCCTCGCGGCGTTGGTTTGGCACCGGTGTGGTACCGTTTCGACATTAGGGATAGCGAGGCGGGTCTAGATGAAGTTGTCGTCCGTATCCGTCAGAAAGGACGCAGTTACGAGCTGCTGCGGCGCGACTTTAGTGGAGAGACTCAAGCTAAGGTCGAGGTGCAGCTACCGGACCAAAAGGTTGCATTAGAGGAGGGGCTGGCCACCCTCGAAGTTAAAGCTTTTGATAGAAGTTTTTGGAGTAATGCCGCAGAGCAGAGATACGAAATCGCGATTGATTTCCGTAAACCCAACTTAGAGGTGCTGACGTCGCAGCATAACTCGGTGGCGGGAGGCTCTCAGTTGATTATTTATAAAGCCTTTGATGAAAACTTGGCGATCTCCGGGGTGAAAGTGGGTTCTCGTACCTTTGAGGGATTTCCGGCCAGAGGCTTGGATGCTGGATTTGCCGATTACCCTTCAGTCTATGCTGCGATCTACGCGATCCCTCCCGATCAAGCC
>JAAYZI010000172.1 GCA_012514925.1 Deltaproteobacteria bacterium
AAATAGGGGAGCTAATACGATGGAGAACGGAAGACATTTGACTCTGATTTGGAACCTCAAAGCACTCGGGCTAGGCATCGGAGCGCTCTGTTTGGCGATCATATACGGTAATCACGCCGCTGCCCAAGTGAATTCATCCGCTCCGGGCTACCTCACCTTTATTATCGAAAAAGCCAAAGAGGTAGAGAAGAAGGAAGTTGGACCTAACATTGAGAAGTGGGCAAAAGGCAATAATGTGAACCCTTGGGATCGCGGCGCCATGGAGAAGCAGCTCAATTTCGAGATTGCCAAGGCGGAGATGCACATGTATATGGGAACCCCCGAGGCTCCGGGGGAGTGCGGTATGCCCATAAAGATACGGTTTGGCTGCAACTGTTTTCCACATATCCTTCTGCCGGAATTTTACTGGCACTACTATGCTTACTACCTCCCGGTCGCTATTGTTGAGGGAAGCGAGGTCGCGTTTCGCACCGCCTTTGAGGATAAGGTAAGTATCAAGAAGCTGCTGGCCCAGGCCACCTTGGAGCATCATGCCAAGGCACCAGTGGCGCAAACACTTACAAATTTGAAGATCAATAAACAGGCCAAAATGAACAATTGGGGGTATGAAGTCGCGCCGGACGTAGCTACTGCTGAGCCTGCAGATGAGCAAAATCGTTTCCGCTCATATAAACCGGGAAGCTTTATCTCCATGTTCCCGCACGTCTTTAATACCGGTGACCCAAAAAAAGAAATTAAGGATTATCACACTGAGCATAAAAACGATAACAAAAGATGGTGGATCCACCGCGGCTCAGTCCTGCCCGCTATTCCAGCCATAGGCCTAAGAAAGCCTCCCGTCCCAAAAATGATTATGGAAGGACACCGCTGGAATGATGTGGGCCGCACCGTCGGCAAAAAACCCGAGTTTGAGCCAGTGACCTATATGTACCATAACTTTCCGACGTACATAGACGAGCAGCTGAGAAGACGCGCCCTCCTCCCTACCTCAAAAGAGACCTACCGCGATGAAAGACACTACGATCCCAGCCAGGGTCATACCCCGCGGGACATTCTTCCGCCGGAGTTGAAATTTGCCCTAGATCAAATGCGGAGCGGAGAGAAGGGGCTGCTTGAAGGTAATTTATCCGGGCAGGGGCCTTTCACAGGCATGGTCTTTCAGACCCTTTATGGCCCAACCGCCGGGCTGGTGGCCATCCACCGTGGGCTGGCCATTGTCACTGATAAGTTCCCAAGTAGGGAGCTGGATCCCGGAGCGTTGTACCATCCTTACCGTTTTGATGGGGTGCCATTTGTCTTAGCGCATCATCCTCGCGCGCGCTTTCAGTGGCTTTCTAGCGTTTACAACAAGGAGCTGCCAAAAGGTTGCAGCAAGTGGTTAAAGGAAAAGGATTTTATTCCAAACTGGTGGGGATTTCAGGCGGAAGATGCCAATCTAAACCTCACCAAGAATCATAATTACACTTTCGGCGCAGTGGTTTGGAATCCGATGCGAGGCTGCCACGCTCCTTGCAGACCTTGGCCATGGATGCCGCATCAAATCGTGAGCTAATGATGAACGCGTTTGGCTACAGAGACGGAGCTTGGAACCTAAAAGGGCTTGCTCTAAGTGTCGTCATAGCTCTTACTTGCGTGCAAACCGTCTTTGCCCAACCACCAACGGATTCTTTTTTTGGAAGGGGATTTGCCTCTCAGGTTGGCACCGAAGATCGCAAGCAGTTCTTTGAGGGAAGCGGCTCCGTTAGAGCGCCTCTTACAGCGCCGCAAAACTCCGCCCGAAATAAAGACACATCAGAGGTGTTCGGGAGGTTAGAGACTACCGCCGAAACCACTGAACAATCTACAGAGCAAGTTTCCAAAACAGAGGCTGAAATATACCCCGATGCGCCGAAGATTAAACGAATCGGCGCGGTTCTAAACGGACTGGCGGCAGGCCATATAGACAGATGCCTTAAGGAATTAACGGCTATTACCAAGGAAAGGGAGCTTACGCTTGGCACGCTGTACGTAGTCGGCATAGGAGATGGCTACACGAAATCAACAGACATCGGAGAGTTCGTTAAAGCCGGGGGCGGAATCATGGACGCCTGGATCCTGCCCGATTATCTTCCAGTTAAAAGGTCTCCCACTTGGCTTCTAGAAACCGAGCAAGGGCTGGTGCTCCTAGAGGGCGTATCCTTAGCGCGCTACATTACACCGCAGGGCAAGTTCATAGATAAAGGTCTAAGCGCACCACAGGTAGGAAGCAGTTTCTAATAATAATTTTGGCCCCTAATAATACCGCGGGTTACGTTTACTTTCTCCAGAGAAAGTGAAATCTAGGGCGGCCCTACGCCTGGCCTTGAAATCTGGAGCGGCTCTTCGCCTGACCTTGAAATTTAGAGCGCGGCCCTACGCCTGACCTTCGTATGGACGTTTATTCGTATCAGCGGCGGCTTGAAAATGCATAGTGGAATCCCGTACCAAAGTGGCAAGCTTTTTGGAAAAACCGAGAGGGGAAAAAGGTGCGGGGCTACTCGGCTGAAAAAGGTGCGGGGCTACTCGGCTGAAAAAAGGTGCGGGGCTACTCGGCTGAAAAAAAGGTGCGGGGCTACTCGGCTGAAACGGCGCGTGTTATCATAAGTAAGATTTATCAGATAAATATTACTTTGCAAGTACGAAAGCACGACAGTTACGATTTCCAGAATATGAATTTACTTTCTCCAGAGAAAGTAAAATCTTGGACG
>JAAYZI010000173.1 GCA_012514925.1 Deltaproteobacteria bacterium
AGGCAGCTGTAACCGTTTACGTGTGGAATTGATCACGCAATTTTTTCAACCTGGGCGGCGGCGCAAAGTGAATCTCACTTTCTCCAGAGAAAGTAATATTCATGCAAATGGTTATAGGCAGCTTACTTCTGCTCGAGAAGCGTGTTGATGTGGTCTACTAACACAGTTGGTTTGCAGGGTTTTGTCAGCACTAGGTTGCACCCTGCGTCCATCGCCTCGCGATGAATCTCTGGATCATCAACTGCTGTAAAGGCCACGATAGGTAGTTTATAGCCGTTTTGTCTGATGCGCCTGACGGCCTCTTGACCGTTCATATGGGGCATCATCAGATCGACGAGGATAATGTCGGGTTTTACTTCCTCTATGCATTTCACCGCGGATTGGCCGTCCGCACTACGGACCACCTCGAATCCTTTGTCTTCAAAGAGGAAGTCCACGATATCCAACGCAGTCATATCGTCATCGACAATCAATATCTTAGGTGCGTTCATAATCTTTCCCGCAGCGATTCTAGTTACCTGTTAAAGTGCTTATTTACCTGATGTGGCTTGAAGAGAAAAGGGAGCGATTTTTACGGCACTCTCAGAGCAATTAAGATAAGTAGGAAGCCTAAACGCTTTACCAAAAGCCATTAAAATTGTATAACATTGTTTCTTAGCGATGAGTTTTATCCAGATAGCTTATCAAGGGAGCTTTATTGAAGGAGCTTTATCAGGGGAAGAGCGGGAAACGGGGTAAGGGCTGCAAATTTCTGGATCTTACGCGACTTACCTTGATTCTAATACAGGAGGGCTTGAATCTGCGCATAGTATTACGTTGTGCCAGCGATTCTCCACTATACTCGTGGTTGAATTGTTTATTGTAGGAAGTTGTGTGTTACAAAGTGGTGTTGCGGTTTGGCGGTGTAAGGAGGCTGTTTTTTGCCTAGGTTGCGCAGAGTTCTTGATTTAATGGAATCAGCAGGATGTTTGCGCTTGAGATCAGTTTTAAAGACGGGGCATCCCAGCCGGAGATGATTTTGGTTCGCCGTCCCCAGGCGCTGGTTGGGGCTTCGGATTACGCGCATGTCGTGATTGAGGATATGCGCAGCCTGGATTATCAGCTCCGTCTGGTCCGCGGGCCGGGGCGGAAGTTTCGATGTAAGCCGATTGGACTCTCAGAAGAAATTGCTGTGCCCCACAGCTTTGAGGGGGTTTACGATGGAGCTTTTACAATAGATGCCGGGGCGTTGGATATTACCGTAACTGCCCTCGACATTGATTTAGCGCTCCGTGATGGCGAGCCTCCTGATCGCGCCGGTGTAAGGGTTATGCGTCAAGCTTGCGCCTTAGGTGAGCCGGTTTACCCTGCGATTGTGGTAAGCGGCGCGATTCCGATTACCGTATCGTTTGCTGCAGATCAATCCATATTTATCGGGCGTTCTAACCAGTGCGCAGTGCGTTTGGATTCAGTGGATATCTCGGCCAAGCATGCCCGGATGGGGTACGAGGGCGGGATGTTTTGGATTGAAGATTTAGGGTCGACAAATGGCACCTTTGTTAAAGGGCAGCAAATTGCAGGACGGGTGAATGTAGAGCCTGGGGTGCCCATAGTTCTGGGAAGGCAGATTACGATTTTGGGTGTGACTTCCGGCGGGGATCTGGTGCAGGCGTCGACCATAGATTCCCGGCAGGTTCAGAAACCGTCGGCGCGCCGTTACCCGGTTTTAATCTCCATGTCTGAAGTGGTCCGCCCCGCCCGGGTGGTTTTGCCTTTAGGAGGGACCGTTACAGTTGGGCGCGATCCTGCCAGTGATATGTGGTTGGGGGCCCCGCACATTTCCCGTCGGCATAGCGAAGTTTCATTAACACCCACGGGTGAGGTCAGCTTAAAGGATTTCAGCACGAATGGTACGACTTATGAAGGTGGTGTTCTGCGCCGGAATGAGGTCTTTGACCTGAAAGGCAAGCCGATGGTCTTTAGCTTCGGTGGAGATCTGACGGTGGCGGTCTGTTTTGATGAAGAACAGGAGACGCTTTTTCGGAATGCGGATGGCGCTTTGGATTGTTTTAGCCGGGATCCCACGCGGCCGCTCGTGCCGAACGCTGGAGGGGAATCTTCCCGCGAAGTAAATGAGACCAGCATCGGGAATGTCATCGCTCAGACCATGGTGGAGCTTGACGACACTATGAATAACGGACGGCAGCTGAGGATGTTTTTTCAAAGTTTGAGTTTAACCGCGAAGTTATTGCTTATTTTAGCGTCGATGGGGGCGATCATAATCTTTGCCTTTTTGGGTACAGCGTTATGGTCACTTCTGTATACCGGTTAGGAGGTAGGCTCATGTTTCCGCAAGCATTAACGGGCCGTTGGTCCGGGCGGAGGGTAAGCCGTTTAAACTGTGAAGATTTAGATAAACCTGGAGTATTGGCATATGTCAACCGATAGCACAGAGCTTACATTTGTTCGTTGCCCGTCATGCCGCAGTTTGGTGCCGGCAGTTTCAACCCGTTGCCGTATGTGCGGGGCAAGTTTGGATACCTCTTCTAAGTCGGATGAGGATGATAAGGCGACGAAAAAGTCTGGGCGGGTCAGGCAACGCACCATGTCATCTAAGTCTGACAGCAGCGTGGCGGAAGTGCGAGACCAGATCAGGGCAGACTACGGGAAGGATGAAGAGGTGCCATCTGACGGCGTAGGGGTTGATGAGGAGCTTGAAGAGGACTTCTCCGCAGACGATCCGCTGAGCGCTTACCTTGAGGAGGTCGAGGCCGAGGACTCAGCCGAAAAAAATCAGGTCGAGGAAAAATTAGAGCCTGCCTCGACCATGGAGGAGGCTCCGGTTCAAAAGGAGGCGGATGAACCCCGTGCAGTAGAGGAGCCGCTAGAGAGCAAACGTTCAATTAGCGAACTTAAATCGCAGCGCGTTGAAGCGAAATTGGCTGCAGATAAAGACGCCGAGGTAGCTCAGCCGGTTCCGGATAAAGAACCCACCCCAGCTGTTGAGCCGGTTGAACGGCCTCGGGTTATTGTGGAAAGCGGTGGGAAGCCGAGATCTCAAGGGAGCATGTTGAATTTCGGCAGGCCCAAGGAGGCGGATGCGCCTGCGCCGCAGCCTGAGCGTCAGGAGAGAGAAACTCCAATTCAAAGCGCCCCGGCGCAGCCTGCTCCCGCCGCCAAATTTGGTTTTGGCAAGCCGCAGTCGGAGCGTAAGGCCGCCCCGCCTCGGGAGGATTTCGAGCGTGAGGAGGCAGCCGCTCCGGCACCTCCTCCGCAGCGAGAACCGGCGCGAGTTGAACCTTATAGGAAAGGTAAATTAAGAGGCCGTTTGTTTGGTTGGCTGGTAAACTATGCAGATTCGGAAGGCAGCGCGATTGAGTTGCGGGAAGGAAAGTTTTTTATTTCCCGGACTAGTTTGAAAAACAACGATATGCTGGTGGATCACGAGAGCATTTCTACGCCGCACGCCATGGTGGTGGTTGATCCAGAGCATGGGTTGCGTATTCAAGACTTAATGAGTGAACGAGGGATCTTTCTGCGTAAGCGCGCTTCTGAAACGTACCAACGCGAAGAAGATGTGTTAGTCGCGGACAACGGCGACTGGGTCCGTCTGGGCGATGTTGAGTTTCTAGTTTCACTAGTGCCTTATGTGGGCGTTAAATAAAAGAAAGCTGCTGATATGCCGCGTTTTAAAAGTTCTAAGCCCTCATTGATTGGAATTGCGCTTGTGGCGCTGGGAATGTTGTGTGGCTGCAGTCAGGAGCCAGTTGCGCGGGATATAGATCAACGTCAGGCGCTAGAAATCGTAGCGTTGCTTAATTCTCAAGGTCTGGGCGCTGAGTTATCTAAGGAGCGCCAGGGTTATGTAGTTAAAGTGCGCAAATCGGTGTTTCCCCAGGCGGTTGCCTTGATCAACGATAGCAAGTTGCCAGGGGAAGCAAAGATGTCTTTCCGCCAATTGGTTGGAGAGCAGGGTATTATTCCAAGTTCACGGGAGGTTGAGTCTTTGCGGCTCGACCACGCTTTGGCCGTGGAGATTGAGGATATACTTGAAAATCATGCTGCTGTCGCTTCGGCGCGGGTGGTGGTGCGTTTAAATTCGCGCGCGGAAGGAGCGGCGGTGGGAGCTTCGGTGGTGGTGCAAGAACGGCCTGGAAGTAAGGCTTCCACGGGGGAGCTGGCGCCGTTGGTGTTAGCTGCGGTTCCTGGGTTGGCGCGGGAGAATTTGCAGATCTCGGTTACTCCGATGCTGCCGGATCCAAGGACTGCGGCTGAATTGGGGAAGGTCTATCAGGATGGGAAGGTTTTGAGTGTGCCACTAGCGCCGTTTCTTTTTTGGCGGGTGCCTGAGGCGAGTTTGGCTTCTATTGTGGTTACTTTCGTAGGGGTGTTGGTGTTGGCTCTTTTGGTAGGCATGCTGGTAGGCTATGCTTTAGCAGTCTACCGTCACGCAAGGACCGTTGTCAGTTCGGACGTGCCGGAGGGCGTGCCGCTTCTGTCTCTTAAGATGGAGAGGCACAAAAAGAGCATTCTTAAGGTTAAAGACTAGGATGGGAGGAGATGGACGCCAAGAAGTTTAGAGTGTTACCGGTTGAACAACGTGCTTTGGTGGCCATGGCTGTACTTTTGGATGGGCGTGAGGCGGCGGTTTATCTTAAGAATGATGCGGTTAACGGTGCTGGTCTTCATCGGGCGGCTTTAGATCTGGCTGGTCAGCCGCCTGATTTACGCATGCCTTTTGTGGGCACGATGTTGAGAATGGCTCTGCAAGAGATGGAGCAGGCCGCTGACTCAGTTCAAGACCCGGTCATGAGAGGACGGGGGGAGGTGGAGAGTGCAGGGTGAAAGCGGGCAAGATTTAGCTCTAACATTATGGAATCCAGATCGCTGTCTACGCAGTGTCTCTCCTGAAGTGGCGCGCTATTCACGCGGATTTTTGCGCTGCCGGCCGGAGAAATGGTTCCCTGGATTTGCGATGCAATGGCTGCCATTGGCCCATTCATTGGGTATCGAGATTAAGCTGTGTGAGGCTAAGCCGGTTGAGCAGGCACCACGTAGATGGGCTTGCGCGTTTGCCGGGACTGTAGATGGTGAGCCGCTAGGTTTGGCGCTTGAGGAAGAAGGAGCGGAGGTTCTATTGGAGGCGGTGCTTCCCTCTGCGGCGCCCAGGTCACGTCAGATCGTTTTGGAGTACCTTGCCCGGCGTTTTCTAAGCAGTATGGCGATCTCTTGGAGTGGCCCGGAATCTTCTTTGGTCCAGTTTGAACCGGATCTTGATGCTAATCAGATTCGCGAAGTTGGTGCCATTAAAGTGGTTGTGTCGATTAATGGCGCTCAGTCCACAGTTTGGATTTTGCTAGGGCGGGTGCTAGTGGATAGGTTGGATGGGCTGTGGCGGCGACAGTTACAGTCAACTTCGCGCCATAATAGCGAGGATGCTCGGGTGCAGGTGGAGTTTGCGCACTTGACGGTGCCTCCCTCGTTGTTGGCGGATTACTTAAAACCAGGCACTACTGTGGATTTGGAGACGCCCGTGTCTGATACAGTTATGGTCGTTTGTGAGGGGCGGCCTTTTTTGCCCGCCAGATTGTGCCGTTTAGGCGATTGCTTCGGGGTTGAGACGATCGCCGCGCCGCTTCCGGTATTTCAGCTTCCTGCTGGCACGACGCGTTTGTCGATAGAGCTTGGCCAGGCCGATTGGAATGGCGTATTTGCAAGGGAAATGTCTCAACCTGGCGCGGTGTACGATACCGGGATTCGGCTAGGAGATCGAGTCGGTATGGTGGTTAATGGGGAGCAGGTGGCGGAGGCTCTACTAAGGACCTATCAGGGGCATTTTGTTGTAAGCGTGATCTAAGAAAGCGACAATCGCGTCTTTCCCCCTTTCTTAAACTTTTCAAATTCAGCTACAGTACTTAATATGATAGACACTGCTCTGGTTACTCGAAGCTTTTATTAAACCTTGTCACATATGCATATTTTGCGCATAGCCCTCTGACGCATAATTTGTCAATTTTTTGCGCGAGATATGTATATGCAATGTGTAATCAATTCCGTACGTGAACGGTTACGCCTTGCATTTTATGCGGAGCAACCTAACACTGTCTGTATGATCAAATGCTGTCTTGTACGCTTTATTCCTTTTCCATCGGAGTTGTAAATGCGTTCCAACTGTAAAGTAATATTGGTTCTGCTAGTCTGTGTATTTTACCAGGTTTTTACCACGAGGTTTGCCTGGGCCGATACTTTTAGTCTTTCGGCCGATGCGCGTGATAATGTGGTTGGCGAGCTGCGTTATATTACCGCCCTGCGGCAAGATACGCTTTTGGATATCGGCCGCGATGCTGGCATGGGGTATGAAGAGATTATTAAGGCGAACCCAGATGTGAACCGCTGGGTGCCTGGATCTGGGACGCGGGTGCTTCTGCCCAATCTCTATGTTTTGCCGCAAGCTCCGATGGATGGCATTGTGCTAAACTTGCCGGAGTTGCGTCTGTACTACTATTCTCCTGCAAAGAAAGGCGTGCCGCGCACAGTTAGTACCTATCCGGTTAGTATCGGCCGGATGGATTGGCGCACGCCGCTGGGGAAAACGAAGATCGTTAAGAAGGAGAAGGATCCACCCTGGCGTCCCACCGAATCAATCCGCCGGGAGCATGCTGCTGAGGGTGATATATTGCCACCCTTTATCCCAGGAGGCAGCCCTGAGAATCCTCTGGGGCGCTTTGCTTTGAGGCTTGGCATCCCTCAGTATCTAATTCATGGCACCGATGATCGCAAAGCTTACGGTATCGGCATGCGCGTGACTCACGGTTGTGTGCGCATGTACCCTGAAGATATCCGGCGTTTATTCTCTCAAGTTGTCGTCGGTACGCCCGTGCTGATTGTGGATCAGCCAATTAAGGCCGGGCGACGCGGCAATTCCCTGCTGTTAGAGGTGGATGGTGCCTTTGAGGAAGAGGGCGTAACGCATACAACCGTGTCTGTTTCCCGAGCCATGGAGCTGCTGCAGGCTAAGGCCGGCGGACCCGCTCGCATCGACGCTGAGCTGGTGGCGCAAGTGGTACGCCGGGGTGATGGGGTGCCGGTAGTAGTCGGCTCAACTTCGACCTATTCGGTTGACTATGACGCGCGCAGCGTGCCTTTTAGGTAGGGTAACCGTTTACATGAATATTACTTTCTCTGGAGAAAGTGAAATTAAT
>JAAYZI010000174.1 GCA_012514925.1 Deltaproteobacteria bacterium
GATCTCTACGTCTTAACCCCACCTCTGCAGGACTTTTAAGCTCCCAAGTCTTTGCAGGAAACACCTGCCCTTGGCCACTTGTCGCGAGTAGCAACAAAAACAGCAGCCCCGTGCAAGAAAGAGAGCGCCACAGCGAATTTCTAGTATATGTCATCAGCCGTACCCCTCACACTAAATTGCCTGATTTTGATTAAAATGCAAGTCCGTACCAATCACTGTGATCTCTTGCCGAAAGTGGTCACTTGCTATGACAGAGAGATGCTAATATTAAGCGATTATTCCGGATCTAGCCCGAATACGTATCCGTAACCGTTTACATGAATATTTACTTTCTCTGGAGAAAGTGAAATGAACTCTGCGTTACCACCCAGGCTTAAAACAAAATTACATGATCAGTTGCATGATCAGTTGCATGCGTAAGCAGTTACGTAACACTACTAGATCAAAAACCCTGACCTGAAGAGCCATCACCAGAAAAGCCAGGCTCTACTAACCTGGGCTTTTATTAAACCTTGTCACATATACATATCTCGCACGTAGCACACTAGTTTAATTTGCCAACCCTTTGCGCGAGATATGTATATGCGACAAGGCCAATATTTAGGTCGTACCAGATTGGATGACCTTACGTTTTATGAAGAAATCTAACACTGTCTGTGTGATTATCATGAAAAAAAGAGACCATCGTGCATCATAAGGCAGAGCTAAACTGCAGAATCACTTTGGAAGTGTCTAAGTCCTCACCGCCGCCTTTCATCTCGTCCTTACGCCAGATCCAAGCTAGCTGCATTTTAAGAGTGTGACTGCGAGAGAAGAAGTAATTACCACCTGCTGATACTTCATTGATGCGATCCGTTTCCGCGGAGCATTGACTGGTGCCGCCATTGTCGCACTCGACGGTAGAGTACCTGCCGGCCAGCTCAAAACGTTGAGGCATAATGAAGTATCCGACCTGAGCATACATGCCAAGCGGATTGCTATTCTCAAAGTCTCCTGTGCGGCTAAGCCCCATAAATTCGCCGTGCACGGAGAATCCCATGTATTTGAAGTTCAAATCGACGTTATATGCGTTGACGTTGCTATCAGATAGAGTTTTATCCTCTTCTTGTGCAATCTTGTTTTGTGCGTATCGATAGCTTGCGCCCACGGAGACGGCTGGCTCAGGAGTACAGCTGATATCCCCTTCTTCCGTAACATTAATCGGTGCCAACGGGGACCAACGCGCGTTAACCACAGCGGACTGTTTGGTATCTACACCCGGTCGGTTCATGCCTTCGCCGGTGCTGTTGCCGTTGTAAACGGAAGCACCCAGTGTGAACTTCTTATCGTCACCGTGATACCATACTCCAGCGCCAGGCTGGCGAAAGACCGCAAAATTTTGCGCCGCTGCCGAGAAATCGGGGAACTGCTGTGTGTAAGCAAGCAAGCTCTCTCGCACAAACGGAACCAAAAATTGACCTATACGCATATCCCAGTTGGATTCCGGATGATATTCAATGAAGGCATCTTGTAGATTGGGCGAGGAAGCCCCGTTGCTATCGGTTGTACCCACGAAATCTGTCATCAATGTGTAGGTAAACTCGCGCTCAAGGGCGTAACCAGAAAGGTAGAGACGCGCGCGCTTAAACTGGAAACTGGAGGTGTTATCTTTGCCGGATTCCCGGGCATTGTCGGTGAATTGGTAGCGGGGCTGAACCAAGGTTAGAATTCCCACTCCGACTTTTTCGTCAGCAAAATCAATTTTGGTCCCTTTGTTATAAGTTACCTTTGGACCTACTTGCGCTACCTCCTCTCGGCTGATTACCCCCTTTCTCACCAGAAGGTCTTCCAATGTTTCGGCTCGCGCGCTCAGTGCACCCACACCTAGAGCTAAAAAAACCGCCGCTGCGCACCTAGTAATCATTTTCGCTCTCTCACGTGATAGTTAAATCCTAACCTCAGAATTCCACTCAATTAACCGGTAAGATGCTTAGCCTCAGCCTGGGCCAAAAACTTAATTCAGATGATTTAGAAGTAAGTAGTTCGGCGAAAGGTTCGCCAAAATTTACAGTGTGTAATCAATTCCATGCGTGAACGGTTACGATTTTGTTTTTAGCGACGCCTTTGCACTTTTACTTTCCCCGGAGAAAGTAAAGATGTAGTTTCCTAAGTTGTACAAATCAGCAGTTCTACAGAGAGTGTAGACTTCTTAACGGCGTTTAAGCGTGTGCCCCGGACCTTTTCCAATCGGCCTGCCCAGGCGTTTGACCAGATGCGCAGCGCACTGCAGGCATTCACACTCTGATTCCACTAAACCGGGCTTATTTGGATAAAGCAAATACATGGAGCGGTACTTGGCGGGAGTGATATTAGGCATAAAAACATTGGCACCGCGCTGCAGCAATAGGTCGCGTCCTTTATCTGGAAAAACAGCGTCAAAAGCAGTGGTGGCCGGAATATGCGCAGTGGGGTTAAAGATTCTTAACACCGCCAACGCCTTAAAAAACATCTCGGGCTGGTCGGCATAGGCGTTAGGAAAAGATCCAAGAGGCGTGTGCGGGTGAGGAATAAAGGGACCGATGCCGATCATGTCCAGATCAAGTTCACGGCAAAGCATGATATTATCCGCCAAGATTTCAAGCCGTTCACCCGGAAGCCCAATCAGAAAGCCGCTTCCAGTCTGCACTCCAAGCCGTCGTAAAGATCTTAAACATTCCAAGCGCTCGTCCAAACTGCAGCTACCATGCACCCGCCCAAAAAGTTCGGCATCACTGGTCTCAAAACGCAGAAGATAACGGTCCATACCGCACGCCTGCCAGTAACGATATGTCTGTTCCGAGCGGTTGCCGACGGATAGCGTGATTGCCAGACCGCTCTCCTCCTTAATTCTTCGGATAATCTGACCCAATTCCTGATCGCTTACGGCTTGAGACTCCCCCGCCTGAAGCACAACTGTAGTTATGCCAGCAGACTTTGCCGCCAGGGCAGTCTCTACAATTTCGTCGGACGGTATTTTAAAACGTTCGACTTCCCGATTCGAAGCACGAATGCCACAATAAGTGCAATCCGCCGCGCAAATATTGGAAAATTCAATAATGCCCCGCAAAAATACATCCTCTCCGCACGCGTGTTTGCGCACCTCGTCGGCACGGCGATAAAGCGCTTCAACCTCTGTGCTTCCAGTGTTTAGGAGCGAAAGTGCGTATTCTTTTGTGAACATAAACCTTAAAAACCGTGACTAGGACGCTTAAACTGCAAATAGGCCGTCAACTGAGAGATAACGTTCTCCTGTATCGTAACTGAACACCATGACTGTACTGCCATCTGGAATCTGATCCAAACGCTTTGCCAAGGCTGCCAAAGTAGCGCCGGAACTGATCCCCACAAAAATGCCCTCCTCCCTAGCGCAACGTCTTGCAAAATCAAAGGCCTCATCCTTACTCACCTGAACAACGTCATCGAGCAGCTTTTGCTTCAAAATCTTCGGCACAAAACCGGCCCCAATACCCTGAAGCGAATGCGGCGACGGCTGACCGCCGCTTAGAACCGCAGAGGCCTCCGGTTCAACCGCCCAGACCCTAATCCTAGGGTTCTGTTCTTTAAGTGCTTCTGCCACCCCAGTGATATGTCCGCCCGTACCTACTCCTGCGATAAGAAAGTCGATACTCTTTCCAAAATCCGAAATAATCTCCTGGGCGGTGGTTTTATAATGGATCTCTACATTCGCTTCATTTTCAAACTGCTGGGGTATCCAAGCTCCAGGGGTTTCAGCCAAAATCTGCTCGGCTTTCTCAATTGCCC